>DASSFG010000074.1:0-13099 GCA_035694685.1 Pirellulales bacterium | reverse complement strand
ACCTCCATCTTCTCCGCGCCCCCTCCGCGCGCCCACCGCGAAAAAATGGTTCCGCGACGGCCCCAGCAACTTTCACACCGACGATTTTTTCGCCTGCCGACCCCTTCCGGACCCCGGATTTCCCCGCCTCCTCGTCCCGGCGGAATATTTTGGCCACACGCTTGACGCTGAAGGTGCCCGAGGCGCCGGCCTGAAACGCGGCCCGCAGACGGGAGTGCGGTTCGATCGACGACCTGCTTACTCAGACCTCCCAATCGCCCCAGTATCGCCGAGAAAGTATGGGCGTCTTACTTCGTCCACTTCGTCCTATCCGACACGTCCTTGTCGTCGAAGTCTTCATCGGTGCTGATCCTGCCGGCCACTAAAAACTCGCTGGACTAGGACACTGATTCAAAGATCGGTCCAACTCCGTCCGTTTCCGCCTGCGGTCACCGCGTCAGGAGTATCGCGGCTTCGTTTTTATAAAATTCATCCTCAGTATAAAATTCATCTTCAGTATAAACATATTTTCCTCCCGGATCCGGTTCGATCCTTTTTAGGTTGTCGATTGGTCCCCAGAGGATATATGCGTTAGGCAACAGGGCGTGCAGCCGCGCGACCCCATCCGCCGTAACCGATGTGTCCATAAGTTCCACCGAGTGAAGGCCCTTAATCCGGCCCAACTGCGCCAAGTCTCCATCGCAAATCTCGCGGCACTGCCCCAGATCCAAGTCGCGAAGCGACATCCGCGAGAGATGCGCCAACGCGGCGCCGGAGATCGCCGTAGCGCTGACATTGATCTGTCGCACCGAGCGCAAACGCGGCAAAAACTGAGCAGATTCGTCGCTCAAACGGGTCTCACGAAGGTTAAGATGGCGCAGCTCATGCAGATTCGCGAGATCGTTGAAGGCACTACCAGTGATCTTAGTGCCAATTAGCGTCAACTCGCGCAGCGACGCTAAAACAGCCAGATGACGTACGCCGTCATCAGTGACCGTCGTGCCGCTCAGATCCAAAACTCGCAGCGTCCGTAGGGCGGCCAAGCGCCGCACGCCTTCGTCCGTAATCCTCGTACCGCTCAGGTGTAGCACTCGAAGCGAAGCCAGATCGGCTAGATAACGCGCGCCTTCGTCAGTGAAAGGCGTGCCGTCCAGGCCAAGCTCCTCCAATGCGCCCAATGAACCGAGATACTTGAACGCGCCGCCAGTAACTTGCGTCTTGCTCAAGTTCAAGACGCCAAGTGAGCGCATCGCGTCGAGGTGGCGTATGCCCTCGTCACCGATCTGCGTCTCGCGAAGGTCAAGCCGTTCGAGCCGCGTCAGCTTCGCGAGGCGGATGAGCTGTTCATCGGTGATTTTCGATCCGGAAAGGTCTAACGATTTCGCCGTCGGGAAGCACAGCATCGCTGCGACCGCATCGTCTGACACAGATCCCGACGCGGCGCCGACGTAATCAACGACGTCGCGACGTCCGGGCACGGCCATGTCGTCGCGCGGAACCACATCGTCATTATCGCCGAAATAGCGGTACGAATCCGCATCCTCGCGGCCGTTGATATAACCGCAGACAGTATGCCCCTCGTCATTCAGCAGCCGAACCGCCGCGAGGCGAGCGCGGTACTGTCGCTCGCGGTTGCCGAGGATGGCAAGCGGCAACGAGACCACCAGCACCGCAAGGAGCAGGGTACGAAGACTAAATTGTGCGCGGCGCCAAACCGCACCAAAGAACTTCATAATGGAATCTTTCATGTCACGGCGCCGGCAAGAAGCTGTCAACCACGGCCATTGCCTCTGTCTCGTCAAGCAGTAAATGAGATCGGTCCGGCTTTACTCCAGCCTTTGCCAGGTCGCCGTTGGCGTTGTGATTCGCGGCGTCCGCATACTCCTTGCCGTTCAACGGGATGTTGTAAAACTTGTCCAATAAATAGAATCCGTTGCTCAAAGTCTGGAACCAGTTCTGCCAGCTCGCGATTTCAATATCGTTCCCGGCGCTGTCCTGCGGGCCGTTTGTTGTAGGCTGACTGCCGGTGAAGCCACGCGGAGCGTCGACTCCCGCGGGCAGCGCGCTCGTCGGATCAATCGCGTCCATCGTTCTCAGGTGGATCTGCACCCGCAGACCCTCCTTGTTAATCATCTCTTGCAGAAGGCCCGCCACTTTGATTGCCTTGTCCGCACCGTAGCTATCGCCAATAAGGGCGATGCGGAGTACCTCGTCGCCTTTTAGGCCTTTTGCAGTCAGGCGAATCTGCTTCATCTGCTCTCTCGCGATCTGCTGGGCCGTCGGGCTATCTCCGGGTGTCGAGGCGTAGAGTTTTGGCTTAGGTACCGTTTGATGCTCTGCTTTCTCGACTCGGTCATGCAAGTCCTTCGTAATATGAAAAACACCGGTCGCCTGGTCATTGACGCTTTCCCCGTTTCCGAGAATGCCGATGATTCGCACGGGGCCGTGCCCTTCGGTGAAGTCGATCTCAGCACCGCCCAGAGGCTCAACAGGCTGCGTAAAGGATACGATCGTGCTACCATGTGCCGCCGGCGCAGCGCCCGCTGACGGATCTTCCGGCGCCGGGGGCGCCTTGCCGTCCGCGCTGTTGCCGCCTTTGGTGGAATAGCCGGTGGTTGATGTGCCCGACGTGGTGTACCAGGTGTTGCTGCCGGGAGTGCGAGTCGAGACGGTGAGCGTCGTCGTGCGCGTCGCGGCGTCGGTGGTGGCGGAGCCGACCAACGCGCCGCCGCCGTACTCGCCGATCACCCCTCGCGAGATCGTCTGCACCTGCTGGTATCCGTGCGTCCAATTCGCTTTGGCATAATCGGACGTGAACGAACCCGTCTCCCCGTATTTCGCGCCCTGTGCGACCAGGTAGCTGGCCGAAAAGACGCCTGATTGCACGTCGCTGCCCGCCGCCGCGTTCACCGAGACCGTGCTGCTCGAATCGAACGTGACCTTGCCCACGCCCTTGTAAATGCCGGCGCCGCTGACGCTGGAACTGGCGTCGCCGCCGGTGGCCCACATCTGCTGAATGCGGTCCTCGGTTATCACTTGATCTTCTGTGATCGTCTGTGTTGTGATCGCGTAGCCGTCGGGGTTGTCGGCCGTGACCTGCACCACCGTCCCCGGCGCCGCCGTCGTGTAGCCGCCGGTTTCCGAAGAGGTGCTCGTCGCCTGCAAGTCGTCGGTGGACAGCCCGCCGCGGCCGTTTGAGCCACTGCCGGCGTACCACGATGAGCTGTAGTCGGCCGTGTCAAGCTCCTCGCCGCTGTTATTATACGTGTCGGTCGTCACGCCCGCCTTGATTTTGCCGCCGCTCGTGTCGGTCTCCGTACCCTTGTCGCTGGCGGTGCTCTTCCACTGCTGTTGGCCGTTGCCGTAGGTGGCCGTTCCTGATTGCGACGTGTTGTCGGAGTAGTTGTCGGTGTTCTTCTTGCTGAAGGTCTCGCTGGTGTTGATCGTGCCGTTGACGTCGGTCGTCGTGCCGGAATCGCGGTCGGTCTCCTTGTCGTCATTCGTCGAGCTGGCCGTGGCCGAGAAGGTGCGCGCCGCGTCGCCCGAAAGGCCGGGGCCCGACCAGCTCGCCGAGAACGGTCCCGTGTAGGCGTCCCAGGGACCGATGTACTGCATGATCAGCACCGGCACGGTCGTCACCGCCACCGCGCCTACGCCGCTGTTCGCGCCGCCGTCGCTGGCCGCGTTGTAGTTTGTGTCGCTGGTCGAGTTGGTCACGTCAGTGAAGTTGTCGGTCTCATTGGTCACCTTGCCGTTGCTCTCATCGACCGTGCCCTTGTCGGTGTCGTCGCCCTTGGTGACGTCGTCTTCGGTCGAGCTCCAGTTGGTGCCGGGATCGCCCGGCGCGGCGTAGTTGCCGTGGTAGTGGTACTCGGCGGTCGGGCGGTCTTCGTTGCTGAAGCTTTCGTCGTCGGTCCTGCTTGCACCGGTGACGTCGTAATTGTCGCTGGTGAGATCGTCGCTGGTGTCGCCGTTGGCGATGGTCCAGCCGACACTGCCGCCGGGCGACGTGATCGTGGTCTGGGTGGTATAAGAGCTCGTGCCGTGGTCGATGTCTTTGGCCGTGCCGTCGTCGGTGGTGACGGGGTCGGGAGACCCCGCCACATCCCTCATGACGCGCTCGCCCGAGTCATCCACCTTCGACTTGTCGTTGTAGGTGGACGTTTCCGACCAGCTTGACGTGCCGCCGAGCGCGTTCGCGCCGCTCGTGGACCTGGAAAGCCGGCTCTGGTACTTCGACTTGTCGTGGTCGCTGTAATTGAGGTCTTCGCTGACAATCGCGCCGCCGTTATTGGTAAAGTCGCCGTCGGCGTGGCCGCGGTCGACGTCTTGACCCGAGCTGGACTGGCTCTGGCTGCTGTTGGGCGCGGTAATCTGCCGGCTGGCGCCGCCGCCGTCGACTTCCAGCGTATCGTCTTTCCCCTCGCCGCTGTCGCTCGGGCTGCCTGCCGCGCCGGTTTCGCTGCCGTCGGAAGAATCGATAGAAAGCGTGGCGTCGTAGCCGTTCTGGCTGCTCGTGTCGCCGGGCACGGAGATCGTCTGCGAGCCGCCGTCGGTGGTCAGGTCGGTCTCCTTATCGTCGAACGAGCCATCCACGGTATCACCGGCGGGCTTGTCGGTGAAATCGCCGTCGTTCTTGTCGTCGACGTCGGAGAAGTCGGTGTGCGAGCCGGTGGTGGTGATGGGTCCCTGTGTCTCGGTGGCCTTCGACGTGTCGTTGGTGATGTCGTGGATTTCGTCGTCGTAGGTGCCGGTGGTCGTGGCGGCGTTTGCCGTAGTGATGGTCGTGCCGCCATCGTCTTGCGTGGTCGTATCGTCGGTGCTTTGCGTGTCCATGTAGGTGCCCGTGGCGCCTCCGGTGAACTGGCCACTGTCTTTTTCGTTGAAGGTGGAATGGTCTTTGTCGTCTTCCTTGAAGTTGTCAGTGCCGGAGTTGGTTTCGACACCGCCGGCAACATCGTCCTCGGAATTGCCCTCGTCGGTGCCGTCATCGGTCTTGTCGTCGGTGGCCTTGACGCTGAAGGCGCCCGAGACGCCGGCCTGGTTATACGTGCCGTCGGCCGTGCTCTTCTGATTGTCTTCGATGTGGTCGGTGTCGTCAAAGTTGTCGCCGACGTCGTGCGTGCCGGCTCCATCGCTGAACGTGCCGTTGTCGTCCACCGTGTCCGTCTCCTGCTGCTTGTCGCTATCGGTGTAGTTGACAATCATGCCGGGCGAAGTCGTGCTTCCCTGGTCGTTATAGAAAGCATTGGTTTTGCTGTTGTCGCCGTCGGAAAAGGTGCCGTTGTCGGTGTCCGCTTCGCCGGCCGTGTCGGAACCGATGTCGTCGAACGTCTCGTTCACGTTATCGGTGGCCTTGCCGGTGCCGCCGCCGCCTTCGTTGAAGGTGTACGCGTTGCTGCCGCTGATCGTCCCCTGTACGCCCCAGCTCACCGTCTGGTCCTCGCCGTCGTTTGCGAAGGCGGTGCCTTGGTTTTGGTCGTCGAAGCTGCCGGTGGCCGGGTCGCTCGTGTCGTCATAATTGTCGGTCACGCCCGCGCTGTCGGTGGCGTCTTCGATCAGGCTGTCGTTGAAGGTGATGTTGCTCGTCGGGCTGGTGCTCGTGCCATTGTCACCGGACGTGCCGTTGTCGTTGTCGTTGATGGTCAATATGGCGGTGCCGTCGACCGTGTCACTAGTCGGGCTGTCGCTGAAGGTGTCGTTGTTGTCGAGCGTGCCGGTGTCGTTGCCCGTGTCGCTATAGTAGTCTGCGTAGGAGCCATTGGCATCGCTTTCCGAATCCGACCCGCTCGATTGGTAGTTGTCGTTGGTCTGGGCGCTGTCTTGCTCCTCGCCGTTGTCGCTGATCTGGTTGTTGTTGTCGCTGAACGTGCCGTTATCGCTCTCGTTGGCGCTGTCGGTCTCGTGGTCGCCGTCGCTGAAGCTGCCGCTGACAGTTTCGGTTGTCGGTGGCGCCGAACCGCCGGTCGAGCCGCCTGTTGTCCCTGATCCCTGTCCTGAACCCTGAACTGTCCCCGAATAACTGCCCGAGTCGCTATAGTCGATCTGGTCGCCGGCATTTTCCGTGTCATCGAACGAGCCGTTGGCGGTAAAGTTCGTGCCTTGGTCGCTGTCCGTGCCGTCTTCCTCGCTGGTGTCACTGGCGTTGTCGGTCTCCTTGAAGGTGAAAGAATCGTTCGAGGCGATGCCGTTCATGTTCTCCGACTCGCTCCCCGTTTCGGCGATCTGGTCCGATTCCGAGTCCGACGCGTGGTCGTCGAAAGTGCCGTCCGTGAGTGAGTAGCTGTTCGGCGTAATGTTCCAGTTGCCCGACTCGGTGTCGTCGAAGCTGTCGCTGGTGGTGATGCTCTCGGTCACGCCGCCACTGATCTGGCCGTCGGCCACGGATTCGCCGAACTGGTCGCTCTCGCTTTGGCTGGAGCTTTGGCTCTCGTGGATAACGTCTTTGAAGCTGGCGTCGTCCGACCAGGCGAGGCCGCTGTTATTGCCTGTGCCTTCGTAGGACGGCCCAACCGAGAAGTTGCCCGCGGCAAACTGGTTGCGCGTGTAATTAAAACTGTCGTTGGCGATCGATCCGCCCTGGTCGCTGCCGTCGGGCGAGCCGTTCTTGAAGTTGCCCGAGGAGGCATCAGCGGAACTGGAGCTCTCTTGCTCATTGTCGATAAAGTTACTGGCTAGCGTCGGGCCGGCCACGTTGTCACCGCCGCTGCCGCCGTCTTGGTCGCCGCCGCTGCTCGGCAGTCCACCGCCCGAACTGAAGCTGCCGCTGGTGTCGATGTGCGCGAAATTGTGGCTGCCGCTGACGCTCGTCGTTTCATTGTTCGCAGAGCTGGCGCCCGCCTCCGGAACGCCGCTCAGGGCGTTGGCTACGGAGGTGTCGCTGAAACGGTAGGTGTACGGATTGTTTTCCACCAGCGTGTAGGTTCCGGCGATGATCGAGCCGACTCCGGTCTGGGTGGTCGTGCCCGTGGCTTGGAACATAAAGCTGTAGCTGCCGCCCACGTCGTTAGCGTAATCGTGGTTGAGCGTGGCCGCACCTTCGTTGTCGGTGTAGCTGCCGGCCAGGTCGTTCTCGAACGCCTCTGTGAGGCTGACGGTCACCGTCCAATCGATGATACCGCTGTCGTTCGGATCGGGCGATACGGTGACGTTCCAGGAACCGTTTAACAATCCCGTCACGGCGGCGTTGCCCGGACCGAGGGCGCCATTGGCGGCGTCCGGCAGCCGATGCTGGCGGATTGACGGCCGGCAGGTGTATAATCTCCCCAGCATTTGTCGGTGATTGGTGGCAGACTCTGCCGTCGCTCTCGACGTCTCGCACCGTTTGCTTCCCATCTTGCCGTGTGATGATCGCACCATCCGAAAATGAACTAGCCAACGCGTGGCAGGCATACCACGCAGAGGATTTGGACTTAGCCGAGTCTATTTGCCGACAAATCCTCGAATTTGAGGGCGATGATGTGGGCGCCCTCTTTCTTATCGCCCTAATCGATTACCGACGCGGCAATGCAGCCCGTGCCGTTGAACGGTTGACGCGCGTCGTGCAACTGCGCCCGCGGTACGCCGAGGCGCACAATAATCTTGGCAACGCACTGGCTGTGCAGCGGCAATTTGGCAAGGCAGAAGGAGCCTACCGCGAAGCCATTCGGCACAAGCCAAGTTATGCAGAGGCGTGGAACAATCTCGGTAATGTACTGCGCGATCAGCGGCGGCTCGACGATGCGATCGCTTGCTACCAACGGGCCCTCGAAATTGATCCGCTCTATGCCGAGTGCCACAATAACCGCGGCATCGCGCTGGCACGCAAGAACGAATATGGTGAGGCAATCGAATCATACCGCCGAGCCACCAAGCTCAGGACGACTTTTGCCGAGCCGCACAACAACCTGGGCATCGTCCTGGCTTCACAGGGGTGGCCAGCCGAAGCACTCGAATCGTTTCGGCGTGCTATTGGAATGAGGCCCGATTACGTCGATGCCCTGGCAAACCTCGCTCTGACACTTACCGAGCTTGGTCGACTCGACGAAGCAGTGGCCGAGTACGAGCGAGCCCTGGAAATCGCGCCCCGTTCGAGTCGCTTGCTGACCGCCCTCGGGAAAACGCTCGCCAGACAAGGGAAATTGAGCGACGCCGTTGCAGCCCTGCGGCGTGCCGTCGATGCCGAGCCGACCTACTCCGAAGCGCATTACCGTCTAGGCAATGCACTGAGAGAACTGGGTAATCTCGACGCCGCTGAACTACATCTCCGGCAGGCGCTGGCGCTCAATCCCGATTATCCCGAGGTCCATAACAGCGTCGGCGTGTTATCGGTCAAGCGGCGGCGGATCAGCGATGCCCTGGCTTCGTATGAAACGGCGCTGCGGCAAAGGCCGGACTACGCTGAAGCGCACCTGAATCGTGCGCGCGCTTGGCTTGCCGTGGGCGACTTCCGTCGCGGATGGGTGGAATACGAATGGCGTTGGCGCTGCCCTGGTTTCCAGGAGTTAAAATTCTCGCAACCGCGCTGGGATGGCGGGCTCTTGGATGGTAAGACGATTCTGCTCTGGTGCGAGCAAGGATACGGCGATACGTTGCAATTTGTACGCTACGCAAAGCTGGTGCGCCAGCGTGGCGGACGAGTGCTTCTTCGCTTGCCCGAATCAATGCGCGCAGTCCTCGAGCGCACGCCGGGCATCGATGGGCTGATCTCCGAGACGACGGCACTTCCGCACTTCGACTGCCATGCGCCCCTATTAAGCCTGCCGCGGCTTTTGGGAACCACGCTCGACGACATTCCGCAGGCAGTACCGTACATCTTTCCTGACGAAACACGCGTTGCCAACTGGCACGACGAAGTCATTGGCGATAACCCCGAGGCGCTCCGTGTCGGCGTTGTCTGGCGCGGCAACCCTGCATTCCCCGCAGAGCGGCAGGAGTCGCTGCGGCTACGTGCCCTCGCGGCACTGGGCAACGTACCCGGCGTCCGTCTGATCAGCCTCCAAGAGAGAGCTGGCACGGAGGAGCTTGCGGAAATCGGTGAGCCGTCGCCCATTTGGAACTGCGGCGAAGCGTTTGACGAACAGCGGGATGCCTTTGCTGACACCGCCGCCATCATGATGAGCGTCGATCTGGTGATAACTTGTGACAGCGCCGTCGCCCATCTTGCCGGTGCAATGGGGGTTCCGGTCGGAGTCTTGCTTCCTTACGCCGCCGATTGGCGTTGGATGATCGAGGGCGACGCATCTCCCTGGTACCCCTCGATGCGGCTCTTTCGCCAGACCACGCCGGGTGATTGGGAGTCAGTCGTCGAGACGGTGCGTTCAATTCTGGATGAACTGTCGGGAAAACGCAGAACAGGAGAGTCGATTCAACTGCAACCGCGGGTGGCAGAGGGGTGGCTCGATCATGGCGTTGCGCTGGCAGAGCGCGGCAAGCTGGACGATGCGATTGTCTGCTTTCGCCGGGCGCTGCGGTTCCAGCCCGAGCTGCCCGAAGCTTACAACAACCTGGGAAATGCCCTGCGGACACAGGGCTGCCTCGATGAAGCCGTCTCCAACCTTGAGCGGGCGCTCACCATCTCGCCGAATTACGCAGAAGCATACCACAACCTCGGCATTGCGTATTCGCGGCAGCATCGGCACCAGGAGGCCATTGAGCAGTTTGGACGCGCAATTGAAATCAAGCCCGATTTCGCGGCATGTTGGGTCAGTCTTGGTCTTTCACAAGCTCAACTACGCAATTTCAGCGACGCCGAAGCAAGTTTTCGGCGCGCCCTGGAGCACGATCCCAGAAATGCGCGCTTGCTGAACAACCTGGGCAACGCGCTTGCGGACCAAGGTAGGCGCGAAGAGGCCGTTGAGGTCTTACGGCGTGCGATTGAAGTCGACCCGCAATGCGTCGATGCCTTTAACAACATGGGTAACGCGCTGCGAGAGCTGGGCCGGCATGAGGAAGCGGTCGCCAGCCTCGAACGCGCCATTGCCGTCCGCCCCGAGTTTGCCGAAGCGCACAACAACTTGGGCATCGTTTGGGGCGCCAAGGGCGATTACCAGCGTGCCGTCGCCTGCTACGAAGAGGCTTTGCGCATCTGGCCGGAATACCCCGCCGCTCACAACAATCTGGGCATTGCCCTCGTTCAGCAAAAGCGGTTCCTGGAAGCAATTGCCAGCTACCGCCGTGCGCTCGAATTGAACGTCAATTACGCCGAGGCCTATAACAACCTGGGCATCGCGCTCTCTCAGGAAGGTGAATACCAGGAGGCCATAGACTGTTTCCGCAAAGCGCTGGAACTAAGGCCGAACTATGCCGAGGCCTACAGCAACTTGGGGATTACGCTCACGGAGCTCGGCGAGCTCGACGAAGCGTTGGCGAGCTACAACGAAGCCATTCGCATCAAGGAGGATTATCCCGACGCCTACATGAACCGCGCCTTGGCCTTCCTCGTGCGCGGCGATTTTGAACGGGGCTGGCGCGAATACGAGCTGCGCTGGCAGTGCAAGGATTTTAGACCACGCAACTTCAAACCGCCGCTGTGGAACGGCGAGCGTCTCGATGGTCGGCGCATTCTCCTGCACGCCGAGCAAGGTTTTGGCGACACGTTTCAATTCGTCCGTTATGCACGGCTGGTCAAAGAAGAGCGCGGTGGGTGCGTGATCGTTTGGTGCCCGCGCCCGTTAGTGCCGCTGGTCAGCCAGTGCCCCTATGTTGATCAAGTGACAGTTGAGGGAGAGAAGCTGCCCGAGTTCGATTGCCATTTGCCGATGTTGAGCCTCCCTCAACTTTTCGGCACGACGCTGGAATGTGTGCCGGCTGAGGTGCCCTACCTGTTTGCAAAGCCGGAGCTGGTTGCTCGCTGGCACGATGAATTCAGCTACATCAGTGCCTTCAAGGTCGGCATCAACTGGCAAGGCAATCCGCGCTATCGCGGCGATCGGCACCGGTCGATCCCGTTGAA
The DNA here is from genome assembly GCA_035694685.1 of Pirellulales bacterium. GTDB lineage: Bacteria > Planctomycetota > Planctomycetia > Pirellulales > JAICIG01 > DASSFG01. Next base: position 2,187 of record DASSFG010000074.1, on the reverse strand, counting down.
AGAGTATGAGCCATTGGCGAAGACTCCGGGAGTCCGTCTGATCAGTCTCCAGAAGGGGTTCGGCAGCGAGCAAATTGCACAGGTCGCAGCGGCCTTCTCCGTCACCGAGCTGGGCGCCCACCGCGACGAGGAAACCGGGGCCTTTATGGACACGGCGGCCATCTTGATGAACCTTGACCTCGTGGTGTCGTCCGACACCTCTCTGGTTCATCTGGCGGGCGGCCTGGGGGTTCCGGTCTGGGTGGCTTTGCCGTGGGCGGCGGATTGGCGGTGGTTGCTGAAGAGGACCGATTCCCCCTGGTATCCCACGATGCGGTTGTTCCGCCAGCACGAGCCGGGCGACTGGCAAGGCGTGTTTCAGCGCATCCGGGACGAGCTTTCAGAACTTGCATCCTGCAGCCGCACCCGACTGTCGCGGCCGGTGGCTGTCGAAGATCTACTCGACCGGATTGCGGAACTGGAAGCGGCACAAGCCATCGACCGCAACGAGCAGGCGACGGCCGACGCACAGCGCGAACTTCGCGAGCTGTCCGAAATCGCGGAAAGGGTGGGCCTGCACTGCGAGGACATTCTTCTGCTGCGGGATCAGTTGATTGCACTCCACCGGCGGCTGAACGAAGCCAGGCAGGCCCTTCGCGACTGCCACCAGCGTGACGATGCCATCGGAGTGATGCGTCTATTGACGACGATTGACAAGTGGGAAGCGGAGCGAGCGGTGGTCAAACAAGACATCAGGAACCTCAAAGCTTTACACTCCGGCGCCGCAAGCAATAAAGGACGATAATGAGTTTCGTGTTGAAGCCCTGGCACTTGCTCTTGCTCGTGACCTCGGCCACGACGCAACGTGAGAACGAACGCAAGATCGAGTTTCTGCTGGAGCAGATTCGCTCTTACCAGAAGCGCTACGGCAAACGCTTGCGACTGACCGACGACGAGCGGCGTGTGCTGGCCGTCAAGGGCAAGACGCTCGGACGACGAGCCCTGGAACAGGTCTCGGCCATCGTCACGCCCGACACGATTTTGCGGTGGCACCGCGAATTGGTGGCAAAGAAGTGGGACCATAGCGAGAAACGAAAGTCGCCGGGCAGGCCGAAGATCGCCAAAGAGGTCGAAGAGTTGGTGTTGAAGATGGCGAAGGAGAACCCGACGTGGGGCTACGACCGGATTCGAGGCGCGCTGGCCAATCTGGGGCACGAGATCTCGGACACGACGGTGGGCAACATCTTGAAGGCGAACGGCATCGAACCCGCGCCGGAGCGAAAGAAGACGACGACGTGGAAGACCTTTCTTCGCTCGCATTGGGACGTACTGGCAGCCGTCGATTTTACCACGGTCGAGGTCTGGACGACGCGCGGGCTGGTGACATTTTACCTGTTGTTCGTCATGGAGTTGGCGACGCGGCGCGTGAAGTTCATGGGCTGCACGCCGAACCACGATGGGCCGTGGATGAAGGTCGTGGCCAAGGAGCTGACCGCGTACGACGGATTTTTGAACGGCAAGAAGTACGTGCTGATGGATCGCGATACGAAGTTCACCGCGGAGTTCAGGGAAATCATCGAAGACCAAGGCACCGACTGCGTGTTGCTGCCTCCAAAATCTCCGAATTGCAACGCCCACATCGAACGCTTCATGCTCTCGATTAAATCCGAATGCTTGGACAAAATGATCTTCTTCAGCGAGAAGTCGCTTCGAAACGCCGTCATCCAGTTTGTCGAGCACTATCACGCCGAGCGAAACCATCAAGGGCTGGAGAACAAGCTCATCGAACCAGGCCCCGAAATCGGCCGCCCGACCGGCGAGGTTGAATGCCGCGAACGGCTGGGCGGGCTGCTGAATTACTATTATCGGCGTGCCGCCTGACGGCGGCTGCGCCGCCGTCAGGCGGAACGCAGGCGATCACCTTTCCATCCTCCATGCACCCGCCGTGCGCCGACCGCGAAAAATCCATCCACGAGCGCCCGCAGCAACTTTCGCACCGACGTTTTTTCCGCCCCCCGACGCCCTCCCCACCCCGGTTTTTCCCGCCTCGTCGCCCCGGCCGAATATTTTGACCCCACGGGCTCAAACGCTGCTGGAGCGTGAGTTGCGACGGGCGATGTCGAAGCAGGGCGTCAAGACATTGTCACTGTACCCTGAGGGGCGACCATGTGCGCGTCCCACGACGCACCGAATGATTGAATTATTCGA
>DASSFG010000073.1:0-5492 GCA_035694685.1 Pirellulales bacterium | reverse complement strand
ATGCGATTCAGCCCGGCGGCCATCAATTCCACCTTGCGCCGGAAACGCTGCATCGCTTCATCGCGCTCGCTGCCGTCATTCTCCAGGGCGGCGGCGGCGGCGAGCTGGGCCAACGGAGCGACGCACGACAGCGACGTATTGAGCAGGGTGGAAAACAGCTCGACTACGTGCGGAGCGGCGACGGCAAAGCCCACCCGCCAGCCGCTCATGCTGTACGACTTGCTGAAGGTATACGCGGCCACGCACTGATCGAGCATGCCGGGCTGCGCCAACAACGTTTCGTGCCGGCCGCGCCACACCATCTGATCGTAGGGCTCGTCGCTGAAAACGACAACGTCCCGTCCGCGTATCAAATCGGCCAACGCTTGCAGATCTTCGCGGCGAGCGACGCCGCCCGTCGGATTGTGCGGGCTATTGAGAAAGATCGCCTTGGGGCTTGTGTCGTCCGCCAGAAACTTCTCGACGTCGTCGATGTTGGGGCGGAACTCACGCTCGTGCCTCAGATGCGAGAGGCACGCTCGAGCGCCGCGGCGGGCAATGTTCGGCAGATACGTAGGGAAATGAGGGCTGAACACCAGCACGCCGTCGCCTGGATTCAGGAATGCCTCGCAGAACAAGAGCTCGAACACCTTGGCCCCCGGTCCGACTACGATGTTGGCCCCAGTCGTGCTCAGCCCGTGCTCGCGGTTGACATACCGGCTGGCTGCCTCGCGCAACTCGGGGAGGCCCACCGAGGGGCAATAGTGCGAGCGGTCTTCGCGAATCGCGGCGATGCCCGCCGCTTTGGCCGACGCGGTCGAGGGGAACGGGCTATCGCCGATCTCCAACTCAATCACGCGTTTGCCGGCCAGCTTCAGCCGCTTGGCCACGGCCAACACGCTGAAAGCCGTCTCGACGTTTACGCTGCGGGCAAAATCGCTGAAGGTGACGCGCATGATCAGTTCACCGCAAACCGCTCGCGGACCCAGGCGCGAAAGTTGCGAATCCAGGCGGAGTTCCAAGAGATGCCAGAAAGCACAATACGATTTTCGGGAACGAGCGCGACCTGTTCAACCGTCGCCATTTTGGTTGACCTCCTCCCTGTTTAGAGGGCAGCTTTCCCTGGCCCTCAGCCTTCGACGTAACGGGCCAGGAGGCGCATCCTCGCCCTGTGGGCATTATTTAAGCGCGATGGCCCGTGCCAGCGGACGCAAAACGTTCTCGATGACGAAATTATCGACCATTTCGTGACAGATTTGCGTCAGGTGCTCCAGCGCCGACACGTAGGTGCTGTCGGGCCCGAGGCTGCCATACTGACGGGCCGTGAGATAAACGCTCATCTGCTCTTCCGGGTAGTCGCCGGTACGGACCTGGTAGGCGTTGGTGCGCGTTTCGATGCTCAGTCGACATTGCGTGCGGCACTCTTCGTCGAGCGCCAGCGTGATCGAAGGCTCGTGGTTGATGATGCTCGCGCCGGGCAGTTCCGCCAGCCGCTCCAGCGCCGGGCTGATGCCCAGTGCCTCGGCGACGAGCTGGTTGTGGTTGCCGCGATAGGTGAAATCGAACCCAAACAACAGGTCGAGGGCCTCGCAATCGAGCGGACTGACAGACAGCATGTAGGGCGCCAGCTCCAAAACGAGCCTATGTTGTTCAAGCGCCTCGCCGACCGATTGCGGATTGACCTGTCCGGAACAAACGCGTCGATTTTCTATCGTCGCCCAGCGGTAATGTCCGCGGTCTTTATCTTCTTCGAGCACGAAGTCACCCTTCTCACGGCAATAGAAATTGCGCATGGTGGGGTACTTTTTCTGTATCCGCTCGAAGTAGTGAAGCACCGTTTCACGGTTGTTGGGCAGCTCCATCTCGGTGCTGAGATTCATGTTGACGTAAAAGTCGTCGCACAGCGAGCTGTAGTCATTCATGCAGGATGTCCCTTTGCGGTTGCCGGCGGTCCGCCTAAAGCGCTAAACTGGAAGCAGGGGCAAGATCTTGCAACGATCATGGTGCAGTATAGAATGCCCGAACTGGCGGTGTCAAAGCCGTACTCAGTCGACCCGGTAGGACGTTAGACGAGGGAGGCACGATTATGAGAACGCAGCCTGATCGAATGGTTTTTCCCACTGACCTGGGCTGGATGGCGCTGGTCGCCAAGGGAGGATTGGTATCCGGCTTGTCGTTCGGCCATTCGACGCCGCAGGCAGCCGTGGTCGCCGTGGCGGACGCTCAGTCGGCTAGCGAAACGGAGTTTGATTTCGTGCCGGAGGAGTGGGCTTCCTTGGTCGAGCGTTTGCAACGCTATGCGGCAGGCGGTTTCGACGATTTCCTCGACGTGGAACTGCTGTCCAGGAGGCAGACTCACTTCCAACGGCGAGTGATTGAACGTTGTCGACGAATTCCCTTCGCTTCTACCGTAACCTATGGCGAATTAGGGGAGCAGGCCGGTTATGCACGAGCTGCTCGGGCGGTTGGCAACTGCATGCGGACGAACCACGTGCCGTTGATCGTGCCATGTCACCGCGTGGTCGGCGCCGGCGGTTCGATGCGAGGTTATTCAGCCGGTGAAGGCATCCGCATGAAATTGCGATTGCTCGAAATGGAAGCGGCATGTACGGCGCTTGCCTGAGCTCGCCCCACAGCACCGTCAGGATCGCGAGGCCGTCGACCATCGATGGAGAAAGGCCCAGCAAACGGCAGCGGCAATCTCCACGGCCAGAAAGAACGCCAAGCATAATCCGGCTACCTGGTCCTGAGCCCCAAAGTGCAAGAGGCCGAAGATGTGGCTCGACAAGGGAGTGATTCCGGGCGGAGCGACCAACACGCTGGCGTCCAGTTCGGCCAGCGACCAAACGAAGGCCACGATCCACGCCACGACGAGCACGCGCCATCGCAGCGGCAGAACCACATGCCACCAGCGCTGCGGCAGGTTGGCGCCTTCTAACTGCGCGTTCTCGAGAAACTCCTTCGGCACCGCGCAAAAAGAACTCCAAAGCACGAGAGTGGCCAAGGGCAGCGAGTGCGCCATGCAGGCTAACACCAGCGGCGAAATGGTGCGATCGTAAAGATAAGTCAGCCCAGGGATTTCTGGCCGATTCATTAATGCAATGATCGCCAACCCGATCACGGGACGGGGCACAGCCCATAGCCAAACCACCGCCGCCAGGCCGGTCGCTGTCCGCCAGCCGCCCCGCCCAGCAAACCAGGCCACGGGAAAGGCCAAGGTCAGGCATGCCGTGGCCGCGATGGTTCCCACCGCCAGCGACCAACCGAGCTCTTTTTGATGACGGATTTTGAGTCGGCCACCGGCGATCGTAGGGTTGAGGGCGATCATGTCGACGCACTTGCTCGCTGACCATTGCCTGACGCGTCCGTGAGGAGCGTCGACCACCTCGACGCCGGCCTTCCACGCAAGGCTCGTCAGGGGCAAACCGGCCAATAAACCAAGGACGACAAACACTGACGCCGACGTAAACCAGCGCCAGGCCCCCAAGTGAAAAACATGGGGCGATTTCCTGCCTGGCCGGCGTGTCAGCGAAACGAGCCCCCTGACGAGCAGCAAAGCGCCTGCGAGCATGGCTGCGATCACGACCATACCAACCCAAACGCCCGCTGTTCCTGGTATACCGACGGTGAGCGCATTCGCCCCGGGGTCGCCGCTGCCGCCTGTGGGCTGAACGTCGCCCAGGGCGAAGGCCGTGTAGAGTTCTTCAGCGAAGGTGCGCACCTGGAAAAAATCAGTTACTGCCATCTCGCCCGCCGCCACGAGCGCTACCCAGACCGCGGCGATGCCGATGGCGCCGGCGCTGCGCCGGAGAGTGACCTGCAATGCAACCTGCCAGGAGGCGCCGTCGAGCAACGCCTGCTCTTCGAGCTCGCGCTCAACGAACATCAGGCCTGAGGCCACGATGAACACTACCCAGGGAAGGGCGGCCACGGAATGGATCCAAATGGCGCCGCGCCAACCGTCGATCAGCGGAGGCGCAGCGATGGACGAGGTGAACCAGCCATCGGCGCCGAGCGCCGCCTGCCAGGCTCCGGCCTGTACAAACAGAGGTACCAAGAGCAGTCCCGCAAGTACCGCTGCGGAAAACCGTCTACCAGGGAGATCGGTGCGAGATGTCAGCACCGCCAGTACGCAACCGATCGGCACTGTTAAGGCAACGACTGCGCTCGATAGCAACAGTGTATTCAAGGCCAAGAGCCCGGCGCGGCAACCGGCCAGTACCAGCACCCCTACCAGCGTCAACAGAAGCCAACCGCTCGACTTCATGGATCAGAATCGAGTTAAAAATAGGGAATCACTCATCACTGCCAACCACAAGCGGCGCAAAAAAAGGCGGCTGCCGGAAAGCGGCAGCCGCCCAAAGTATGTGCGATCAATCGCCGACGACGGCTTAGAGATTGTCGCTGTTGATTGGCTCGGCACCGTTCTTCGTGTTCAGGCTGGCCCAAACGCTGAAGGCGATACTGTTTTGCACGGTGGTTGAATGCCCGTCGGCATAAACGGCCAGCACCACGCCCGGATGATTGCTATCCGGTCCGGGCCAACTCGAGTTCGGCAACCAGAGCGCGTTGTAAAGTGGCGCGACGCCTGCGATACCAGACTGGCCAATCGACGACGCATATTCAAAACCGGGTGGCGGGACGCCGCCGCCGGCATTGGCAATGCCCGCTGAGGCGCCGCAAGCCCCGCCGCCGGATGCGTTGCTATAAACGCCCGCCATGCCGCACGGACCGCTCGCCGTGGCGGTCTCGGTGAAGGCAACCAACGCAGCGCGGAACACCATTGAGACGTAGGTGCCCGCACCGCCACCAACCTGAAGGTTCGAACGCGACTTGCCCTGGCCGCCGGCTGTGGCAATTTGCATTTGGCCGGTTGGCCAATTTTGCACGGTTGAGTTCGGCAGGCCCCAGATGATGGGTACGGGCTGGAGGTTCGCGGAGTAAGGCGAGCTCGGACTTCCGACATAGCCGTACAGGTCGGCAGTGGGCTGCTGATTATAAACACTCCCACCCGCTGTCGTGGGCGTGGCAACGCTGCACGCGGTCACCTCGGCGCAGGCAATCGTGTTCGACGTGCCATCCTTAATGCTCGCATAGCCGGCTGGCTCATTGAAGGCAAACAGGCCTTTGACGCCGAAGGGCGCCGCACTCATGGCCTCGCCGCTGAGGGCAATGTTGGCTGCCTTGGGCACACTGCCGTAGTAGCCTACCCCGGTCGATCCGGCGTAGTTGATCCACATGACGAACGCCGGGATGTCGATCGGCCCGCTGAACGTATTGTCCGAGGGGCATCGGTAAGGCGGTATCTGCTGCTGCTGCACATAGCCAAAATAGGCGGGCGGAAGAACCTTCCCAACCACGGTGCCGTACTGTTGGCTTTGATTCCAAATGAGATAACGCTTGTTGATGGCGTTATACAGCGCCGATTGCTCGATTTGAGGCAAAATGTTAGCGCTCCACGGATAGTGATACGACGGCTGGGGCACGGTGGGGGGAATACCTGCGCCGCCAGC
>DASSFG010000072.1:0-6137 GCA_035694685.1 Pirellulales bacterium | reverse complement strand
TTGGCGTATTCTCTGCGGTCTTGGAAACCGTCGGCTTGAGATTGGCAAAAAGATTGTTGCCCGGGCAGCAGACCGAACGACAGCGCAAGAATCGTCATGCCGACGGCAGGCGCGAGCATCAGCCACGGCACGCGCCCTCTGCCACCCTTCGTTTCTCGGCCTTCTTTCTCAGTGGCGGACTCTTGTTCCTCGTTGGAGGGCGGCCCGGCGCCGAGAAACACCCGCCCGGCGGCACGAAACACGGCCGCCGCCGTCAATGCCGAAGCGATCAAACCGACGATCGCGGTCCATGACCCGGCCTCCTCCGCCGCCTTGTCGATGATGGCCTTGCCAACATAGGTGCCGAAAGGCGGCATGCCCGCGAGTCCGAGTCCGGCCAGCACCACGATCGTCGCGGTGATGTGCAAATGCCGTCCTTTGCCGCGGAGCTTGACCACGTCGACGTCGCCTAACCTGTGGAGCAATATGCCGGCACAGAGGAACAGCGCGCCTTTTACCAGCGCATGGCCGGCGACGTAAATGGCCGTTCCGGCTAACGCCAAAGAAGAAAACTGGCCGAGCCCCATCAGCACGATGCCCATGTGGCTGACCGTCGAGAGTGCCAGCAACCGCTTGAGATGACGCTGCATGAAGCACGCTGCGCCGCCGACCAGGGCAGTGACCGCGCCGGCCATGAGCCAGGTGTCTACAATGGCGGACTGCTTGTCACCTAATACACCTGAGAAGACCGTCCACCAGACGCGCGTGGCGGCGTAGAGTCCCATCTCGACCATCACTCCGGAAAAGAGCACGCAAACCGGCGTGGGCGCCACGGCGTGGGCGTCGGATAGCCAGAAGTGGAACGGCACAATCGCCCCCTTAATGAAGAAACCGCTGCAGATCAGGACGAACGCCATACTCACCAGCGCGTCGGGCGAAGCGGTGGAGAGCGTCTCGCCGAGTTGGGCCAGGTTGAGCGCGCCGGTGCGCCCATAGAGCAGGCCGATGCCCCAGAGCACGAAAAAGGCTGCAATGCTGTTGGTGATGCCAAAGTTCAAGGCGCCCTCCAAGGCAGACGCTTCGATCTTGTAGCCGGTCAAAGCAAAGGCCGTTGCGCTCATCAGCTCGAAGAACACAAACAGCGTGAAAATATCGCCGCTGAAGCAAAAACCAACCATCGCCGCCAGGAAGATCAGCATCAACACGTGAAACAGCGCGCCGACCGAATCAAAATAGTGCCAGGCAAACAGCAAGCTTCCCAGCGTCAGCAAGGCGGCCAGCCCGGCCAGGCCAGCAGACAAGGAGTCGACGTAGAAAGCAATGCCAACGGCCACGTCTCCACGCGGTTGCCAGCCTCCGAACCAGTAGACTATGGGTCCCTCGACGGCGCGGCGAGCCAGCAGCAGGCACAGGCCCAGCACGGCGCCAGTGACCGCCAGCGCCACTACGTCGGAAAGCCGGCGCGGCGCTACCTTCGAGAGGGCCATTAACACCGCGGCGGCCAAGAGCGGAATTGCAATCGTCAAGGCAGGCATAGGAGTCAGTCCGGCCCGGTGTGCGTCTCGTCAGCGAGGTTTACGCTTGCGGTTGTGCAGCGGACGTAACTTGCTCGGATCGAGCGTGCCCTGCAGCTTGTGTACTCGCACTGCCATCGCCAGCAGCAAGGCGGTGGTTGTTGCCCCGACCACGATGTCGGTGAGCGCCAACGCCTGCACCACCGGATCGACCACGAATGCGTCGTGCGGCAAATCGGCCAGCACGGGCGCGTGGGCGCCGCTACGGTAGCCCACCGCGATGAGTAGTACGTAGGTCGAACGTTGCACGACGGTCAGGCAAATGACCATGTGAATCAGGTTGCGGCTCGATACGATGCCATAGAGTCCCACGAAGAGCAACCAGGCGGCAACGCCGTAAGCGAGGTGCGTCACGGTTCGGACTCCTCCGAGCTGCGGTGCAACTCGCTGATGAAGTCGACGAATAGCGAGGAAAACCCGCCGCTGACCTCCAGCCCGACCGCCAGACTGATGAGCGGCACGATGCCCGCGGAGAAAAACTGGCCCGTCTCGCCCAGCGGCAGGATGTTCTCCAGAAAAGCTTTTCCGCCAAGCATGGCGGCGAGTCCCAAGCTGACATAGCCCGCCGCGCCGGCGGCTTCCAGCGCGTGTACCAACGAGGGATGGATCGCCTGCGCGAACGCTTCGTGGCCGTCGGCCAGGTAGATCAGCAGGATGCCGGTGCCTAGAATGGCGCCTCCTTGAAAGCCTCCCCCCGGCGTCAGGTGTGCGTGGATGGTGACGTAAAAGCCGAACACAATCACCACGGTGACCACCGCTCGTGAAACGGCCACCACGGCCTCTTCCGGGCAGCAGTCGTCCGGCACTCGCGCCTTCTTCGCCGGTTTCTTGCCGCGGTGCGGCTCTCGCAACAAGACCGCCACACCGGCGACCGACGCGAACAAGATGTATTCCTCGCCCAAGGTATCCAGCGCGCGATAACTGAAATTGACGGCGCTGGGCAAATCGGTGGCGTGCGTTTCGGCCACGGCATGCTCGTTGAGGTATTGTCGATAGGGACTATGCCCGGCGCCAAACTCGGGCATGCCGCCCAGCCCCCTGAGCAACAGCACTGCGGCCACCGCGGCCGCGGCCAGAAAAGCGATGACACGAATGCGGTGCGTCATTGCCTCCGCCTTTCGATGTGCGCCAGGGCCACCAGGATCATCAGCGGAATCGCGGCCGAGCCCACCGCCAGCTCGGCCAAGGCCACGTCGGGTGCTTCCAGCGACATGAAGAACAGCGAGAGCACGGCGCCGTTCAGGCTGACGAAAAACGCCTGCTCCCGCGGCGAGCGCACAAGCACGGCGGCGCCGCCGCCCGCCGCTACCAGCACGAACAAAGCACACTGAATAGCGGTCATGGTCTGTCGCGCTCCAAATCGGCAACGTCTTGGCGATCGCTCGTCCGTACACGGTAAGCCAGGGCTGCCTGCACATGCGACAAAACCGGCGCGAAGCACCAGGTGATGACCGCCAACAAAGCCGCCTTGACGCCGAATTGGTCCGTCGGGTGCCTGACACACACCGCCGCGCAAATCAGGCCCAGACCGCAGGTGCCACAAAGACTGAGCAAGTGCAAGCGATCGAGCGCCGACGAATAAACGAACAACCCAAACGACGCCAGGCAAACGACGGCCGCGCCGGCCGTCAACAAACCCAGGGCGATCCAATCTGCCAGCGTCATAGAGAACGCTCCATGAAGCGCGTGAAAACAAGTCCGGCCGGCAGGTTGAGAATCGCCGAGGCCAGGGCTAGGTCGCAAAAGGAGGGCTGGGAACGGCCGAGGGCGAGCAACAACAAGGTTAACGACGTGATCGTTCCCGCCATGTTGATGGCCACCAGCCGATTGACCGGCGAGCCTCGCAGCACGATCGCCGCGCACGGTACAAGAGCAACCACAAGCGCCAGTGAGGCGGCCAGCCATAGGTTCATGCCGGCCACTCCTTATTCATGTGATCGGACTCGCCACTCGCTACCAACTTATGCATCAACAGCCGCTGGTTGGGGCGATCGACGAAAATGACGATGCCATTGGGGGTCAACGATTTGCCGAGCGTGACCCAGGTACGTCGTGCCACATCGCGCGGGGAATCGCCGCCCGGTGCAAACGGAATGACGCGCAACGCGCCGTCACGCGCGGGCGCGAAGAGCGAAACGACCAAGGCGGCCAGCACCCGCCAACTGTCGGACGCCAGCTTACCGACGATTCGCGCCAGCCAGCCGAGCGGCGGGGCCATGAATTCCGCACGTTGCCGCTGGTGCCGGCGAATGGAATGTAGCGCCGTGAGCGCAAGCATGCCGGCCACTGCGGCCATGGCGACTTCGGCCCAGTCGAGCTGGGCAGCGAATGCCAGATAGAGGATGCCGGCAAGCGCCGCAGGTACGCCACGGCCCAGGAAGCTTTGGCGGTTCTTCACGTCGGAAACCTCACGAAGTGGGCAGGGCGCGTAACTCCGTCGTTCCACGCCAGTAAGCAAAGATGGTGCCTGCACGAGAAAACGTGACGCCCGTGGACTTTGCACTTTCGCGAATTCCCGAGCCCGTCAGGGTGTGTCGCGTTGGCTCACTTTTTGCGAGCCGTCTTTGCTCCGCGCTCGATTTTAAAGCGAGCCCTTCAACTGCCAGGAAAGGAAGTTCTGCGATGTACCATCACGTTAAGAAGCTCATGTACACAGTGCGGGTGGATGAACCGGATCCGCAATTCGGCAACATGCTGCTGGAGCAATTCGGTGGCGCCAACGGCGAACTGGCCGCTGCCATGCAATACTCGATCCAGGGAATCAACTGCGAGGATCCGGCCCGCAAAGACCTGTTGATGGATATCGGTACGGAGGAGCTAAGCCATCTGGAGGTCATTGGCACGTTGGCTCGATTGCACCTGCGGCCCATGAAGAAAGTTGCCAGCGCGGCACAAGCCGATCCGCTGGTCGCCATCGCCGGCGGCGGAGGAGTATCGCTGTGCAACTCGATGGGCAATCCCTGGACGGCGGACTACCTGAAGATCACCGGCGAGCTCGATGTCGATTTGCGCAGCAACATCGCCGCCGAGGCGCGGGCCAAAATTGTCTACGAGCGCCTCATCGACCACTGCGACGACGCTGGTACGAAAGACGCGCTACAGTTCTTGATGACGCGCGAGATAACGCACATGAAGGCATTCATGGCTGCGCTGGAGAGCATGGGCAAAGATCCGCTTTCCATCGGCCAGATACCGCCCACCCCGGAACTGGTGAACCAGTATTTCAACGATTCGACGGGAGAAGGCGATTTCGGCGAGAAAGACACTACCGGACCTTGGAACCAGAGCAACGGATGGAAGATCGTCAACGCGCCGGCATTCAAGGAATTCTCGCGAACGTAGCGGTTGTCAAATGACAGAAAGATCACTCGACAGAAACATGGACGATGGAATCACCATTTTTCTGGTCATACGTGGTGTTCTGTCAGCCGTGGATTGATGGATGGTGACGAGTACAGCGTAGGGTGGGACGAGCGACGCGAGTCCCACCATGATTTCCACCAGGCGGTGGGACTCGCTTCGCTCGTCCCACCCTACAACCAGACAGAAAAATGGGCGATGGGATCACCATTTTTCTGTCTGGTCATTTTTCTGTCATCGCTCGAATCATGAACCTACTCAGGAGTCTACAGATGGGCATGCGGTCAAAGCACAACGGAGACGGCGATGATCGCTCTGCCCAGCCGTTCAGCCCCAACACGCTGGCAAAGCACAGCCGACTGCGCGGCGCGACGGTGACGCACAGTGTTTGCCCGTACTGCGCGGTCGGCTGCGCCACGAACGTCTACACCAAAGACAAGCAAGTCATCGACGTGGAGGGAAACCCAGACAGTCCCATCAATGAAGGGACGCTCTGCCCTAAGGGCGCGAACATCTTCCAACTGCACCACAATCCGCACCGCGTGCGCGAAGTGCTGTGGCGGGCCCGGTACTCCGATCGCTGGCAGCGCAAGTCGCTCGATTGGGCGCTCGACCGGATCGCCACGCTCGTCAAAGAGACCCGCGATGAAGGGTATCGGGCCTACAACGACAAGGGACTGTGGCTGAATGCCGTGACGAACATGGGCACGCTGGGAGGAGCGACGCTCGCCAACGAAGAGAACTACCTGATCAAGAAGCTTTTTGGGGCGGGGCTGCAGGTGGTCTCCATCGAGAACCAGGCGCGGATATGACACAGTGCTTCGGTGCCCGGTCTGGGCGCCTCGTTCGGCCGGGGAGCCGGCACCGGTTACCAGCAAGACCTGGCCAATAGCGATTGCATTCTCATCATGGGCTCGAATATGGCCGAAGCACACCCGGTCGGGTTCCGCTGGCCGATGAAAGCCCGCGAGCGCGGCGCCACGCTGATCCACGTCGATCCCCGCTTCAGCCGGACGAGCGCCTGTTGCAACTTGCACGTCGGCATCCGCGCCGGCTCCGACATCGCCTTTCTGGGCGGAATCATCAACTACATCTTGACCCATGAAAAGCACTTTCACGAGTACGTGCTGCACTACACGAGCGCTTCCACGCTCATCGCCGAAGAGTTCTGCGACACCGAAGACCTGCAAGGCATCTTCAGCGGATACGATCATGACGGGCGGG
>DASSFG010000071.1:0-7946 GCA_035694685.1 Pirellulales bacterium | reverse complement strand
TGGCCGGACGATCAGCCGCGATGTTTACGAAGAGACACGTGAACGAACGGCGGCACGAATGTCGGAGCCAACCGCGCGCGAGCGTTACGAGCGACGAGCGTGGATGGCGGAAACGCCCTTTGGCATTCTGAAATCGGTAATGGGCCTGCGGCAGTTCCTGTTGCGTGGCCTGGAGAAAGTAAAAACCGAATGGCGATGGGCAGCGACGGCGTTCAACATCGTCAAGCTCGTGCGCGGCATAGGGCGACTGCGCGCCCAGTTCGCCGAAATGGCCGCGGCGGCCTGAAAAGGGAGCGAAAAACGCAAGGCGGGCGCCGATCGACGATGACCACGACGCTCCACGCAACCACGGCCGCCGCGTAAGCGGCAATTTTGAGCGGCGCCACGCCCCATCTGAAAGAATTGCAGCGGAATCGTGGCTTCGCCCGCCCGTCCGGACTACCGGGTGCTAGCATGATGGATGCTATCATTTCAACAAGCCCCGCGCTGCGCCTTTGGCGGTGCCCCTCAAATCCCGGCGGCAGGCGGCGTGCGACGCGCGCGTCGCCTTAGCCGGCGTAAACCGGAAGCAGGGGAACGCTATTCGACGCTGATGTCTGATGCCTGACGACTGATACCTGATGCCTGACGACTGATACCTGATGCCTGATGCCTTTTACATGGAGGGCCGGCGACGCGCAAGCTCGCTTGTCTCACCCAACCGCCTTGCGGCGCGCACCACCAAAACTCGCGGCGAACGACAATTTGGTTGACAACCCCCTCTCGCTCACCTTCCAATGGCACCGTGACCGGTTTCCGGCGAGCTACCGTCACTCTTCACTCTTCACTCTTCACTGTTCCATCCCTCATCCCTCATCAGCCACCATGACTCTGCCCGAAAGCGTTACGGAACAAACTCGTCAGGAACTTGACCGTTTTCGACAGGACTTCGCCGCCTTGCGGCGCGAGATCGGCAAGGTCATCGTCGGTCATGAAGAGATTGTCGACGGCACGCTTACGGCCCTGGTGGCCGGCGGGCACGTGTTGCTCGAAGGCGTTCCCGGCCTGGGCAAGACGCTGCTCGTGCGCACGTTGGCCGACGCCTTGCACCTCAAGTTTCAGCGCGTGCAATTCACGCCCGATTTGATGCCCGCCGATCTGATCGGCACGAACGTGGTGCTGGAAACGCCCGAGGGAGGCAAGCGGTTCGAGTTTCAAAAGGGGCCGCTGTTCGCCAACATCGTGCTGGCGGACGAGATCAACCGCGCGACGCCGAAAACGCAGTCGGCCCTCTTGGAAGCCATGCAAGAACATTCGGTCACGGTGGCCGGCGAGACACACAAGCTGCCCGAGCCGTTCTTCGTGCTGGCCACACAAAACCCATTGGAAATGGAAGGCACGTATCCTTTGCCCGAAGCCCAGCTCGATCGGTTCCACTCGAAGCTGCTGGTGCGTTTTCCCACCTCCAGCGAGATCGAGACAATTCTCGACCGCACGACGGAGGCGGCCTCGCCGCGGGCCGAGCCGGTGCTCGACGGGCCGCGCATCCTGGAGATGCAGCAGCTCGCGCGGCGGATACCGATTGCCGACGAGGTGCGCCGCTGGGGTATTGCCGCCGTTCTGGCGACGCACCCGGAAAACGACGAGGCCGCGCCGTTGACGCGCCGCTTCGTGCGTTACGGCTCCAGTCCGCGCGGCGCCCAGTCGATGATTCTGGCGGCCAAGATCCGCGCCATCATGGACCATCGTTACCACGTCGCCCGCGACGACCTGCGCGCGGTGGCGCCAGCGGTGTTGCGTCATCGTCTCATCTTGAACTTCGAAGGCCAGGCTGAAGGCGTGCAACCCGACGCGGTTGTCGAGGACGTGTTGGAGAGTGTTGGCGACCTCGTGGGGGCGGGGAGTGAAAAGTGAAGAGTGAAAAGTGAAAAGTGAAGAGTGAGTGAAAAGTGGAAAGTGGAAAGTGGAAAGGAGGCCGATGTGATCCGCATGCGACTTTTGACTTTTCACTTTTCACTCTTCACTCTTCACTCCCGGCTATACGTAGAGCGGATGCATGGCGCTATTTGATTCCGACTTCCTGAAGAAACTGGAATACTTGTCGCTGATTTCGCGGCGGGTGTTCCGCGGGTCGCTGTTGGCGCAGCGGCGGACGATGCAGATGGGCGGCGGCGTGGAGTTCGCCGACCATCGCGAATACACGCCGGGCGACGATTTCCGTTACCTCGATTGGAACGTCTACGCGCGGCATAACGAGCTGCTGCTGAAGCGGTTTCAGGAAGAAGAGGACCTGCACGTCTATCTTTTCGTCGATTGTTCGCGGAGCATGAACTTCGGCTCGCCGAACAAATTCGACTTTGCGCGGCAGGTGGCGGCGGCGCTGGCGTACATCGCGCTGGCCGATCTCGACCGCGTGGCGGTGATCGCCTTTTCGAATGAGATCGTGGCCGATTTTCCCCTCACGCGCGGTAAGGCCCGCATCCTTTCGCTGTTGAAGTTCCTGGAATCGCTGGAGCCGCAAGGCACGCTCACCGACCTGGCCCGCGTGGCGACCGGCTTCGTCCACCGCACTCAGCGCCGCGGTTTGGCCGTCGTGGTGAGCGACTTTTACGATCCGGCCGGCTTCGAGCGCGGCCTCGACATTTTACGACATCGCCGCTATGAGCCGCACCTGATCCAGATTTTCGACCGCGGCGAAGCCGAACCGAACGTACTGGGCGACATCGAGCTCTACGACGTCGAAACGTCATCCACCCGCAAAGTCACCGTCACCGAGCGAAATCTCAAACAATACCGGGCGATCTTCGATCGGTTTCAACAGTCCCTCGTGCGCTACTCGCGCAACTACGGCCTCGGCTGCACCCGCACCTCCACCGAAACGCCCTACGACGAGCTGATTTTGAAAATGATGCGCGCGGCGGGGGAGGTGAAGTGAAGAGTGAAGAGTGGAAAGTGGAAAGTGGAAAGGGAAAAGGGAAAAGTGAAAAGACACGCGTTGCGAGGTGAGTGATGATGCAAAAGCAATACGCGGGGAGCGACCAGCGGGATGCGGTCGGAGTAAAGCAGAGGATCGAGCGGTTTGAGGATCTGATAGCGTGGCAGAAGGCAAGGAAACTCGCCGCGGAGGTTTATCGGGCCACCAGCAGCGGGCCGATCGCACGCGACTTCGAGTTGCGTGGGCAGTTGCGCGATGCGGCCGTGTCAACGATGTCGAACATTGCAGAAGGTTATGAGCGCGGTAGCGACAATGAGTTTCACTATTTCCTCGGCATCTCAAAAGCATCGTGCGCTGAACTGCGCTCGGAACTCTATGTTGCTTGGGACGTAGGCTACTTCTCCGAAACTCGTTTCCGGGATCTTTATTCTCAGGCCCTAGAGGTCGGCCGCGTCGTCAGTGGCCTTCGTGCCTCCGTGGACAGGAGGCGTAAGGCAAAGAACACCAGCCGCACCCGCCAGCCACATACTTAGTTTCCCTTTCCACTTTCTACTTTCCACTTTCTACTTTTCACTTTCCACTTTCCACTTTCTACTTTTCACTTTCCACTCACTCCCCCCCGTGTCCCTCACCCACCCGTCATCACTGGCCTGGCTCGCACTGGCGGTCCCCATTGTGATCTTCTACATCCTGAAGATCCGCTTGCGGCGCGTGCCGGTGTCGACGATTCTGTTCTGGCAGCAAATCTTCGAGGAAAAACAGCCGCGGTCGATCTGGCAGCACCTGCGACACCTGCTCTCGCTGTTGGTGCAATTGGCCTTGCTGGCCCTGCTGGTGTTCGCGCTGGCTGAGCCGTTCTTCCATTGGGAAGCCGTCGATGCGCGGCGGCTGGTACTGGTCGTCGATAACTCCGCCAGCATGCGGGCAACCGACGTTAAACCCACGCGTTTCGAGCGAGCGCGGGAGCTGGCAAGAGAATACATTGATCGCCTGCGGCCGCGCGATGAGATGGCCATCGTCGTGGCCGGCACTCAGCCGCGGGTGGTGTGCGGTCTTGCTTCGCACCAGCGAACGTTGCGGCAGGCGGTCGATTCGATCGAGGCGACTGATGGTCCGACGCGCGTGTCGGAAGCGGTAGAGCTGGCACGGCGGCTGCTACCCGGCGGCGAAAACGGCCGCGTGATCGTGCTCAGTGACGGCGGTTTTGAAGACATTGCTAAGTTGTCGGAGGCCCAAGACGTGGAGTTGGTCGCCGTCGGCAGCCAGTCGTCGAACGTCGGCATCACTCGGTTTCAAGTTCGTCGCAGCTTGCTCGATCCGATTGGCTACGAAATCCTGGCGGAAGTGCAGAATGCGTCCGATGAGCCGACGGAGTGCCGCCTGGAGCTGGACTTAGGCCAAGATGTGGTCGACGTCGTGCCGCTGGCACTCAAGCCCGGCGAGGTCTGGACGCACGTGTTCGAAAAAACTTCGGCCGAAGGGGGCGTGCTCGTTGCCCGCATCGAGCGCGACGACGCCCTGGCGTGCGACAACCGCGCCTGGGCCCTGCTGCCGCGCCGCGAGATGCTGCCGGTGACCTTGGTAACAGAAGGCAACCTGTTTCTCGAAAAGGTATTCGAGGCCAATCCGCTGGTGAAGTTGACGGTCGCCAAGAAACCGCCGTCACAGCCAGCTCCGGGCGCCATCACCGTGCTGCACCGGCAAGTGCCGGAGCGCCTGCCGGGCGGCCCAGTGTGGGTGATTGATCCGACCGGGTCGTGCGAGATGTGGCAAGTGGGCGAGAAGCTGGAAAACCCGATCGTTACCAAGCAAGACAAAGATTCGCCGTTGATGGCGCACGTGCGGCTCGATAACGTGATCATGCCCGAGGCGCGCAAGCTTTCTTTCAGCGAAACGCCGAAGGTGCTCGTGGGCGCGGTGACGGGCGAACCTCTTTATGCCTATTTCGAGCGACCCGAGGGGAAGGTGCTGGTGTTGACGGTCAACCTCGATCAAGGCGACCTGCCGTTGCGGACGGCGTTTCCGATCATGGCCACCAACGCCCTGGCCTGGTTCGCAGGTCACCGAGGTGAACTGCGCGAGTCGCTGGCCAGCGGCGCGATTACCGAAGTCGAGTTGCCGACGGGCAGTCCGGTGTTGCTCGCTCCCAGCGGCCGGCAACGTCCTTTGCCGTCGGGCCTTTCAAAGACGTCGATTGGCCCGCTCGATGAATGTGGTCTTTGGCAGGTGGTCCCGGCGACAAAAGACGGCGATGCGTCTGACGCAAAGCGGCCTCTGGAGCTGGCCTGCAATCTGGCGAATCGACAGGAAAGCGACGTGCGCACACCGGAAGCGCTGTTGGAAAAGCGGACTCCCACGACTCTGGCCGCCGGGTTGTTTGTGCGGCCGGTTTGGTTTTATTTGATTGCCCTTGCTTGGCTACTCGCCGCTACCGAGTGGTATTTGTATCAGCGGAGGTGGATCAGTTGACTAACTCCTGGTGGCAATTCGAGCTGACTGATCCTGCCTGGCTGGCAACGCTTGTCGCCTTGCCGTTCGTCGCCTGGTACTTCGTGCGCAGTCTCGTCGATTTCGCCCGTTGGCAGCGCATCACATCATTTTTTACGCGGCTGGCGATCTTGCTCTTGCTCGTGCTTTCACTCGCCGGACTGACGCTCGTCCGGCCGACGCACGAGCAGTACGTCGTGTTTGCCGTCGACCAGAGCCTAAGCGTCGGCGACGAGTCGAAAAATGAAGCGGAGGCGTTTCTGAGCGACGCCTTGCCGCAGCAGGGAGTGAACCGAGTCGCCTTCTTGCCCTTCGCCGCCGCCCCGGCCTTGCCAAGCGACCGTCGGCCCGAAGGCGAACCGCCGATCGACCGTGAAGGCACGAACCTGGCGGCGGCGATTGAAGCGGCGGCGGCTTCGGCGCCTCCTTCCTACGTGCCGCGTATCGTAATTCTGAGCGACGGCAACGAGACGGACGGCGATGCCTTGCGGGCGGCGCTGCGGGCGGAAGTGCCCCTCTCGACGGTCCCGCTGCGGACACGCACCGATCCCGAAGTGCAGGTCTCCGAGGTCAACGTGCCGGCGCAGGTGCGGGAGGGCGAGCCGTTTTACGTCGAGGTGACGATCGATGGCAACCATGACGACGAGGGCCTGCTCGAAGTCTATCGCGGGGCCCACAAGGTGCTTGCCGAGCGCCGCAAGCTAAAGAAGGGTGAGAACAAGCTCCGCTTCCAGCAGTCGATCACCGACGAGCGGCTGGCTCAATATACCGTGCGCGTCAGCGGGCTGAAGCAAGATACGCTGCTCGACAACAATTCCGAGTCGGGCCTGGTGTTCACGGCCGGCAAGCCGCGCGTGCTGTTGGTCGAGAGCGATCCCAAGCTGGCCCAGCATTTTGCCTGGGCCATGGAGCAAGAGGAGATTCAAGTCGACGTTCGGCCGCCGGAAGGCATGCCCGACGGCCTGGCCGATTTGCAGAATTACGAGCTCGTGATTCTCTCGAACGTGCCGGCCACCGCCTTGACGCAACGGCAAATGGAAATTGCACGGACTTACGTGCAAGACCTGGGAGGCGGGCTGATGATGCTGGGCGGCGAGCAATCGTTTGGCCTGGGCGGCTACTACAAAACGGTGCTCGAAGAAATCCTGCCGGTTCGCAGCGACTTCGAAAAAGAAAAAGAAAAACCGAGCCTGGCGATGGTGTTGGTCATCGACAAGTCGGGTTCGATGGGCGGGGAGAAAATCGAGCTGGCCAAGGAAGCGGCCAAGAGCGCCGCCGAGCTATTGGGCGGCAGCGACAAGCTGGGCGTGATCGCCTTCGAGGGCGAAACGTATTGGATCAGCGAGCTGCAGCCGGCCGCGAACAAGGGCCGGATCATCGACGACATCAGCCGCCTGGAGGCGGGCGGCGGCACGAACATGTACCCGGCCATGGAAGAAGCCTTCGCCGCCCTGCAAAACACCGTGGCCAAGCTGAAGCACGTGATTATCCTGACCGACGGCATCTCCGCTCCCGGCGATTTCGAAGGCATTGCCAACGACATGGCCACCTCGCGCATCACGATCTCAACCGTGGGTGTCGGTAGCGGGGCCGACGAACAATTGTTGGAAGAGATTGCCCGCATCGGGCAGGGCCGCTACTACTTCACGGACGATCCCGGCAGCATCCCGCAGATTTTTGCCAAAGAGACGGTCACGGCCAGCAAGTCGGCCATCGACGAGCAGCCGTTCTTGCCGCAAGTGGTGCGGCCGAGCCAGGCGCTGTCGGACATCGACTTTGGGGCGGCGCCATTTCTGCTGGGCTACGTGATGACCCGTGTCAAACCGACCAGCGAGTTGGTGCTGGCCTCGGAAAAGGGCGATCCGCTGTTGGCCTGGTGGCGTTATGGCCTGGGCATGACCGTGGCTTTTACTTCCGATGCCAAGAGCCGCTGGGCCGCCGAGTGGCTAAGCTGGCCCGGCTACGGAAAGTTCTGGGCACAACTGGTGCGCCACACAATGCGAAAAAGTGAAACCAAGGGCGTGCTCGTCGACGTCAAGAAGCAAGGCTCTCGGGCATCCGTCACCGTCGATGCCATCGACCCCGCCGGCCATTACTTGAACCAGGCGGAGACCGAGCTGACCGTCATCGACCCGCAGCTTGGCAACCGCAAGCTTCCCATGCAGCAAACCGCGCCTGGCCGTTATGCCGCCGCGTTCGATACGCCGCAATCGGGCGCCTATCACATGGAGCTCGTGCAAAAACTGCAAGGCGCGGTGGCCTACCGCCAATCGCGCGGCCTGATGGTTGGCTACCCCGATGAGCTGCGCTTGCGGCCGACGAATGAAACTTTGCTCAAATCGTTAGCCGAGGTCTCGGGCGGCAGTTACAAGCCCGCCCCCGGCGACGTCTTTGCCGAAACCGAGCGCACGGCCCAGCGCGCCACGCCTCTTTGGCCCTATCTGCTTACGGCGGCGGCATTGCTATTGGTGTGGGACGTGGCCCTGCGGCGTATTGACTTCAACCTGCTGTTCAGTTGGTTGGGGCGGAGGGAAGGACAGTGAAG
>DASSFG010000070.1:0-7656 GCA_035694685.1 Pirellulales bacterium | reverse complement strand
GCCAACAGCCGGCCCATCACCGCCACGCTGCGCAAGAATTCGCCCTGGCTCTCCAGGAAGCCCGCCACATTGCTCTCGCGGGAAAAACTCCCTTCGATGGTAGCCCGGAACACCAAAAAGCTCCGCTCGTATTCGCCGATCTTGTAGTAGGCGGCGCCCACGCGCACGATCTTCTCAAACGGCAGCTCGACGTCGGGCCATTTCTCCTTGATCAACTCAAACCAACGGACGATCTCGGCGTCCGTCCCAAGCTCAAGGTAGACGTCGAGCAACATCCGGGCAGATTCTTGATAGAACTGCGGCTGCAATTGCCACTTGTTGACCAGTTCGGTCAAGTGCGTAGCTGCCGCCGCCCACTCTTTTTTCTCGAAGTATCGCTTGCCGAACTCGAACAGCTCGCGCGGAGACAGGCGGTATTCGTCTTGGCTGCGGGCACCTAGGGGCAGTACGGTCAGCTCGCGCACCTCGGCCACGGCAAGCTGCTCGGGCCGATAGGCGTTGCGCACGGTGGTCGGCCCGGCGCGCCATTCGCCCGGCAGATAGCCGTGAACGTCGAACGTGATCGCGTCCGGGTGCGGCTGCCCGCCGAGGAAAAAGGTGATGGCCCCGGGCGTCAGCTCATAGCGTCCAAACGCGCCGCTGATCGATTGCTCGATTACCGTTACGCCGGCCGGCAACGGCTCGGTGACGATCAGGTATTCCATTTTCTCGTTAACGATGTTGGCCGGCAGATTGTTGCGCCAGATTCGAAGCTCGACGTGTCCCCGCTGGCCGACGGGCAACTGCGTGAGCGGATTGCGGAACGTGGTAAAGGCGCCCTGAACGACGTCGAATCCACGGGGAACCGTTTGCCCATCGAGCTCGCGCGGGGCCGGCTCGTAGAAGCGCTTGACCGTCCAGTTCTTGGTCGTGCTCCTGAGCTTGTCGGCCGGCACGAAGCCGCTCAGCAGGCATTGATAGGTAAACTGGCCACGGCCCGCCAACTGGAATTGAATCCGCTGCTTGTCCTTTTTGAGCAGGCCAGCCGGAATGGCCACCGTCTGCGTTTTTGTCTCAGGCGTGACGTCGAGCTTCTTGACCTCAAAGCCGTTCACCACCAACGTGAGCTGATAATGCTCGGCGTCGAATCGCGTTTTGGCGAACCATTGCGCCAGCGCCAGCACGGCGGGGCCGGTCGCCTTGTCGGGCGACCAACGATGCCCGCTGCGATGGGCCAAAAGCCAATCGACCTGCTCCTTGTTCTTGCCGCTCTCGGGCTCTGCCTTTTCCAAGGCCAGCAGGTAGAGAGCGCGCAGCTCCGCCGCAGAATCGTTCCAGGCGAGCATCGCGCGAGCGTTCAGTTCTTCGGCCGAGCCGTCGAGGTTTCGCTTGGCCAACAGCTCGAACAGATCGTGGGCCATCGGCGCCCGGTCCATCTCGGCCAAAGCCAGTGCCAGGTAAACGAGCGCCCCGGTGGAGAGCCCGGGCCGATTGCGATAGAGCCGGTTGGCGAGCGTAAAGTCGCCGCGGCCGGACGAGGCCAACGCCGCCAGGAGCACGGCTTTGCTGTCGTAATCGCTTTCGGCCGTCGAGGTGATTTCGCCTTGCAGGTAGTGGATGGCCTTCTCAAAGACGTCGTCGGCCACTTTGTAGCCGGCACCTTTGGCCAGACTGAGCGCCCAGATGGCCCGCGAAGACGTGTAGCGATTGCTGCCAGTCTTCCCCGCCCAACTCCAACCGCCATCGTCGTTTTGCGACGAGACGAGCAAGCTCAGCGAGGAGCGGATTCGGCTGTCGAGCGCTTCGGCCTGCGGCGTGCCGGCCTGGCGGGTCGTGCCTAACAGCTTTTGCAGCCCGAGCGCGGCCATCAGGTCGCTGGTCGAGGTCTCCATGCCCGACGCCAGACGGAACGTTTCGAGTTGACACATCGGGGCCGGGGCCAGCAGCGCGTCGAGCAGGCTTTGCTCCATGTTCGGCCCGACAATCACTTCCAATGTCGGCGACTCGAGCGTCATCCCCTCGGGCGATTCGACGAAGGCCGTCGTATCGCTCGTCGCCGAGCCGCTCGCCGCCGCAAAGACCGGCATGCCATACGGGCGAATCAGAACGGTTCGCTTCACCACGTCGCGGCGCTCGCCGGCCACGATAGTCAACTCAATCTCGACGCCGCTGTAGGGAACGGACTCCGTGCCGTTCCGTGACCCCTGTCTGGGCGCTCCATCGGCGGCTCCCGGAACGCGAGGGGCATCCGCCCCCGGAACGCCACGGGCGTCTGCCCTCGGAACGCCACGGAGTGCGTTCCCTACCGAGGCGTCCGCAGGGAGTTTTAACTCGACGCTAAACGGCAGCTCCGTCATCCCCTTGGCCGCCTCAACCGTCTTCTTTTCCTCGACCGTCTTACCGCCGATGGTCGTCTTGAGCGTGACTTCGATCGTTCCCTCTTCGATGGCGTCATTGTGAATAGTGGTCTGAATTTCGGCCCGATCGCCGTCTGTGAAGGCCAACGGCAGCTTCAGCTCGCCGAACAGTTCTTTCTTGACGACCAGCTCGCCCTCGGCTTCTCCGGCCAATGTTTCGGCGGTAACGCCTTTCGCCAGCATTTTCCACGCCGTCGTCCGCTCGGGCAGCGTAATCGTGACCGTAGCCTTGCCATCCTTGTCGGTGACAATCGCCGGGTTCCAATACGCCGTCTCCTGCGAGCCCTGTGGGGGCAACAGCAAAGCCCCCGCCTCGTTCAACTTGTCGGCCAGCTTCTTGGCATCATCTTCGCCGAAGTTCGACGCCAAGGTGACGTTGTTTTGCGACCCGTCGGAAAAGAGCACCGTCGGATTTGTTTGGCCGTTCAGGTTCCAATTAAAGAGGGTATCGGCATCGGCCTGAGCAAAATAAGCGAAACCATCGGTCTTGGCCGCTTTATCGCCTGCGCGCATTTCCGAGCCACGGTCGTACGTAGCCTGCGCCTCGGTGAATAGTAAGGCATTGCTATTGGGTCCCGCAATTCGGCCTAACATCTCAGATCTGCGGCCTGATTTCGCTGTACCGCGGCCCATTTGTCCTCCGGCCATTCCTCCCATGCCAGACGCGGGTAGGCCGGTGTCTTGTTCCGCATTGGAAGGAGCAGGGAACGATTCAACGGTGAGACCACCTCGTGGACGACGACGCTGATCGAAGCGGCCGTCGGCAAAAGACTTCTCCGCAAGGTCTAGCTCATACGGCGAGTCAAGTGACTCGTCCGCCGGCGCGCCGTCGAGGTCGGAGTCGCCTTGTTCTTGCTCGATTACCAAACCAAGGTTGTTCCTATACTCTTGAACTCCCCCCGACGCACCGACTTCGTCCCAAGTAGTCGCTGAAAGGCTATCTTTCACGAGGTCTTCCAATTCTCGTTTCCCTTCTATTGTTGTCTCCCCTTCGGCGGCCAGTTGTTGACGCCGCCTCAGCTCGTCCTCCGGCAAGCCTCCACCACCGATAAGCAAGCCACCGGCCATCTGTTTCAGTCTCTCCTGCTCGATCGCTTCCATTTCGCGCCGATCTTTTTCTGCCAGCAACTGCGGATTGATGGGCTGGGTCGAAGGATGATACGCAAACGTCACGCTCGACTGGGTGCGCACGGCCGACGCGCGGGGCTGGCCGCGGAAAAAGTCGGCGATCGGTGAGACGTTCGACCCAAACATTTCAAAGAGGGCTTGCTCAATCATCGCCAGGCTCAACTCCGCCTCAACCGCCTTGCCCTGAGGATCGGTGGCCGTAACGGTCACTTCCACGTCTTCGCCCGGCCGGGCCACTTCGCCGGCTTTGGGCTTCGTTTCGATCGATACGCGCAGTTCGCGCTCGACGGTGAAGGGACTTGACGCTTCGTGGAAGCGCTTCGGCGGCGGAGCATTTTCCGCAATCTCGGCAACAATGTCGGCACCCTTTCTGTGGGGAACGCCCTCTGTGGCGTTCCGCGGCGCACCGCTGGACGATCTATCCTCGTGCTCCGGAACACCAGGCTGGGCGTCTGCCCTCGGAACGCCACGGAGGGCGTTCCCTACAGAGCGCGTATCGGTCATCACGGAGACAGCCAGGTCGAAATTGGGCGCAAGCAGCGTGGTCATGGGGATGGCCAGCTCGTTCGCACCCGTTTTGAGCTGCACGAGCTGATAGTCGAGAACCTTGCCGCCTTGATAGGTCACCAGCGCCAGCGCCGGCGCTTCGCGCCAATGTAACTGCACAGTGGCCTTGTCGCCGACTTTAAAGGTGTGCCGGTCGGCCAGGATGCGCACCCGCACGCGGTCGCTGTCGTCGGAGATTTGCACCTGCGACGTGCCCGAGATCGGGTTGTCGAACCGGTCGGCCCCTTCTGCGCGCAGCACAAACTGCCCGCCTTCCTCCAGCCGCAAGGTAAGTCGGGCCTTGCCGTCTTGGTCGGTCGTGACTTCGTGCTCTTCGACCTCAACCTCGCCCACCTTGCCTTCGACAGTCGTTCGCTTGAGGACGTGCAAAGACAACTTTTCGCCAATCGGTTTGCCTTCGGCGTCGTGCGTATTGAGCGACACCTCGAACGTTTCGCCCGACACGAACACCTTGCGGACGGTGCTCAGGCCGATCGAAAATCCTTGCGTGGCCAGATAGAAATTGACGCTCGTTTGCAGATTGCGCTCGGCGAGCGTGACCACCAACGGCAGCGTCTGTGACTCGCGGTATTCGCGCGTGGCTAGCTTGAACTCCAGCTCGCCCTTTTCGTCGGTCGTGCCGGTGTAGACACGCCCGCCGGCAAGCTGATAGCGTATCTCGCGGTCGGCCAGCGGGGCGCCGTAATAGAATTTGGCCGTGATTTTGCCCGTGATCTCCTCACCGCGATAAAACACCTTTCGCTCCGCGTCGACCGCCAGCCGCACCGGTTCGAGCTGATACTCGTGAACGCGGAAGCCGCCCTGGTAGTTCTGCCCGGAGTCGTCGTAGACCTGAATGCGGCAGTCGCCCACCACGCTCGTTTCGGGCAGCAGAAAATGGGCGTGAAAACTGCCGAACTTGCCGAGCGTGACTTCATCTTGGCGAATCAGCCGGCTACGGCCATCGTAAACCTCGAAGTGGAACTTCTTGCCGTCGTCGATCGTAAAACGGTCGTCGGCGACGTTGCGGACGATGCCGCGGACGTGGACGAGTTGCCCGGCGCGGTAAGCGGGGCGGTCGGTGTAGATATAACCGCGGGCGGTGAGACCGGTCGAGACGCCAACGCCGTTCAATCCTACGGCGTTGGAGGCCACGCTGCCGTCGGCCACGGCGAACACGCGCACATCGCCGGCGGATTTCAACTCGTCATAAGATTTCTGGAACACACCGTCTTCGCCCGTCTCGCCCTCGGCAAACACCTGCTGCCCGTTGGAGATCAACAGCCGGGCCTTGGGCCAGGGCCTGCCGGTGCGCAGGTTCTCGGCGAACACGAAGATCTCGTCGCGCGAGCTTTTGACGATCATATCGAGATCGCTCTGGATGACCAGCGTCGTCGCTTCCAGCGTCTTGCTGCTGACGGTGACGGCCATCACGCCGGCCGGACGGCCTTCGACCGGCATCGCGTCTTCAATCGGTATCTCGACCTCACTGGCGAGCTGTTGGTATTGAGCGTACTTCGGCACGGCGAATTCGACCGTTTTGTCGGGGTCAATCAGGGCGATGTCGAGCCCCTCGACGCCGCTGGCCAGGTGCATTTTGCGGAAGTACGTTTCCAGGTCGACCGTGTAAGCCCGCACCGTGACCGACTCGATGTTGCGCGTGGTGAGCTTGATCTTGGGCGTCTCATTGGTGCGGAAGACCCGCTCGGTCGCGACCGTCATTTCCTTGTTCGTCAATCGCGCGATGCGCTGCTGGGCCTTGCCGGCATAGTTGCCCCAGGTGACTTTTTTAAATTCTTTGAGGGCGTCCTCTAGCTTTCCCTGTTTTTCTTCCAGCGTGAGGGCCACCAGGTACTGGGCCTGCGACGATTCGTTGGTGTTGGGGTACTTGGAAACGACGCGCCGCCACTCGGTCATGGCCGCGTCGTAATCTTCCTCCAAGAACTTCATGCGGCCGAATTCGAGCAAGATGCGCGGGGCGCGCGGATCGAGCGGGTATCTCACCAGAAACTCTTGCCAGACCTTGCGGGCCTGATCGTAACGTTTGGCCTTGGCCGCCTCGGCGCCTTCCAGAAACTCCGTATCGATGATCGAGCGCTGCACGTCGCTCCAGGCCGAGTGCGACGGATGCCTGGCCAGGTACTCGCGCCACGCCGCCAGCGCCTCGTCGAACTTCTTTTGAAGCTGATAGGAACGGCCCAACAGCACGCGAGCGTCGGCCAATTCCTCGCGTCCAGCGTAACGTTCGTCATCCAAGAACTTCTTGAGTGTCTTCACCGCATCGTCGTAACGGCCGCAGTGGACGTAAGCGTTGGCGATGCGCAGGTAGGCTTGCCCGGCCAGCTTGTGCTCGGGGAATCTTTTGAGAAACGTTTCCAGCGAGGCCACGCCCAAGTCGAGATCCTCAGTGGATGCGGGGGCGGGCAGGCCATACGTTTCCGAGAGCTTATAGGTCGCCTCGGCGATGCGTTCGTTCTTGTTGTCGCCATAAGTGGCCAGCAGGTCTTGCCAGGTGCGGCGGGCCTCTTCGCGTTGTCCGGCAACCAATTGCACCTCGCCCAGCCGGTAACGCGCCTCCAGGTCCAGTGAGCTGGCCGGATGGCTCTTGGTAAACTGCGTGTAGCGGTTGATCGCCTCTTGAAGATTACCCAGTTCCTGATAACACCGAGCAACGCGCAGCTCGACTTGCTCGCGTTTTTCCGGTTTGGGGCCGACCTCCAGCGCCTTGTTGTAGAAATCCAGCGCCTTCGTGTAGTCGGGCGGCTGTTGTTCGTCGGCCGGCTTGAAATAGCCGTCAGCGAACTCCAGGTAGATGTCGGCCAGTTCCTGCTTGCGGTCGGCGGAGAGCAGGTGCTCAGCCTCGACGCGGTAAATCTGCTCGGCCGCCTGAAACTCGCCCTTGCGGGCCAGCGCCAAGGCCCGACCGAAGCGGTATCGCCGCTGCCAACGGCTGTCAGGGAACTTTTGCTCGGCGGCTTTATAAGCGGCCACGGAGTCGTCGTAACTCGCTGCGAGGTAAAGCGCACGGGCCTTCAGATAGGCCAGCCAGTCGGGGTCGGCGTCTTTGTTGTCGGCCGCCTGATCGATGGCTTTGGCCGCCTCTGCGTATTGGCGGTCTTCGAGCAACGCCCGGATTTTCTCGGGCACTTTCGGCTCGGCCGGCTCAACCTGTGGGCGATCGGCCGGTTTCTTGGCAGTTTCCTCGGCGGCCAGGAGTGGCGTTGCCGCCAAGGCGGCGAAACAGGCCAGAGCGACCCGTGAGCGATGCGAGACGAATTTCATGTCTGACTCCTCTGTAACGTGCGAACCACGGGCCAAATGCGGGCAGACCGTCAGCCCCAAGACTTTGACGCCCCAACCGGCCGAAAAGTTTCACGCAATCTTTAGGTTCAACAAGATTCGCCTTTTGTGCAAGGCATTCGGTAGTTTCCTAAAGGCGCATTGGTCGCGATATGTAGGGTGGGACTGGCTTGCGCAAAATGCTCGAGTTTCAGGCCGGAACGAGGTGAATTTTATGCTGGACTTATTCCGCTCCGCCCCCGCCGGGCTCGTCCCGGTGGAGCGCTGACTGACAGGCTAGAACGCG
>DASSFG010000069.1:0-19104 GCA_035694685.1 Pirellulales bacterium | reverse complement strand
GTCCCACCACTATATTGTTATGGTGGGACTCGCTTCGCTCGTCCCACCCTACAAAACCCCGGCATCAATCGACAAATGACAAACCACTAACCCCCGGTCAGCGAAATAATCTGGTCCATAATGGCACTATTGGCGGCATAAGGCCCGTCCCAGCTCCACATGTTGCGCATCAAGTCGTAGCTCATCATGCCGCCCACCGCCAGCATCAACACCGCCACAGTGAGCAAGCTAATGTCCAGCACTCCATAACGGGCTTGCGGGGCCATCGGCATCATCATGCCGGGAGCGGCGGCCAAGGTCGGCGCCACCGCGGCGCCCAGGCCCAGGTCGGCGCCGAGGCCGCCAGCCGGGCCGGCTTCATCGGCCTCCAGCAAGGCGCCGCCAAGCGCGTCGCCCAGCGCGTCGCCCCCGCCCATGACTGTGGGTGTGGCGTCGTCGAAATCGGTGTCGGAATCGAGCGCGATGACCTGCGAGCCGCTGTCTTGCGATTCGTCGTCGAGCGATTCCTCCAGCGGCGTGAGCAGGAACTCGTCTTCGCTCTGCAACTCCATTACCGCGTCGGAATCGAAGTCGGAGCTGTCGCCCAGCGTGCCGCTCGAATCGCCGCTGGAATCGCTGCTCAGGTCAAACGACGATTCGTCGTCGGCCGCGCTCAGCTCCAGGGGCTCCTCCAGCGAAATGCCGCTGTCGCTGGGGTCGATGAGGTTGATGCCGCTGTCGCCCGGACTGATAGTAATGTCGCTGCCCGGTCCCGACGAACCGCCACCAGGCTCATCGGCCAGGCGGATGGCGGAACTGTCGTCCTGAATCTTGAAGACGTCATCGTCGTCGCCGCCCAGGGTCAGATCGCTGCCGGGCCCGCCACCGACGATTTTTCCCGAACTGCCGCCCGTGGCCAAAGTGATTTCGCTGCCCGGACCTCCGCCGATCTCCGTAACCAAGGTCAGATCGCTGCCGGGGCCTTTTTTGCCGCTCGAGCCGCCTGGATCGAGATCGACAGGCAGTACATCGCTGCCGCCGGCTCTTTCATCCGCCAGGCGGATGGTGACCGCACTGTCAGCGGCGCCTTTCCCTTTTGCTTTACCGATGACCGTGCTGGAGCCGCCGGCGCCGACCAGTTCGATGCCGCTGGCGGCCGCGAGCTTGATGTCGCTGTCTTCGGGCGAATGAATGCCGGCCGGCGCTCCGATGACCGTGCTGGAACTGCCCGATGACCCGCCCAGATCGGCCTCATTCAAGAGAACGATGTCTTCGCCTTCGTCGTCTGAATCGCCGAGGTCGATCGCCATGCTCGATGAATCGCTGATGCTCGACGAATCGGAGAGCGGTTTCGAGCCGCGTTCGGCCAACTCCTGGGCCAGGCGTTCGACGTCTTCAGGCTTGAACTTCCAGCTTGCACCGTCGCGATAGCCATAGATCTGGCGTTTTTCGCGCATGCTGTTCAATTGATCGGGCGTGACGCCGAGCGTCTTGGCGGCTTCGTCAAGCGGAACGAGTTTGCGGGCCATGTCGATTTCCTCCTCCCCGGCGGCGAAGCTCGGGGCGTCGGCCGACGGGCAGGACCGGCGGGCGACTTATTTGCGAATGTTGGGCGCGACTTGCGATCGCACCTCCCGCGGCAGCGGGCTGGTGGCGTTAAATTCTTCCATTTGCAGGTCCCAGTCGATCTTTCGCACGTTCTTCAGCTCGATCTCGCCCTTTTCGGTCCGGACGTGGTAAACGGCCATGACCCGCGATTTCGGGTCGATCACCGTTACCAGTTGCACCGACTTACCTAGCTCGTCGGCCGCCGGGGTCGAAAGGGTGATGAGATCGGCTGTTTGGCCCGCGTCCTGCGCTCCGGCTCGCTGCTCTGCGAACCGCGGCTCTCCGAACCGTTCTGCCTGCGCCTCTCCCGAAGGAAAGACACCGGCCGTGACGAAAACAACCAGACCTGCACCGACAAGAGCACCAACCATCGCTAACTTCATCGTTTCACCCGAAGCTGTTGAGACGACGGGAATTGGGGCTCTTAGGTTTATTGTAAGAGCCCGCTTTCCCAATGCAAGGAAAATGCGGCGCGGCCCCTGGGATGGAACCGCATAAAAGACGTGGGGCGGGGAGTTTATCGCTCGCCGCCCCCGGCAACAAGGGCAGATGAGAGGATTCAAAGTCGACGACACGCGTGTCGCAGGCCGAACCTGGTTTTGTACCGTCAACGACACGCGTGTCGCAGGCCGTTCAAACCCCGGCTTGGCAGACAACATTGCTCGCGACGTAACGCCCTGACATCAAAGGACTTGAAAATCGCCTGCCAAATCGGCCTCGTCGTCGTTTCGCCAAAATCACGCTGTCTCGGCGGCTGAGTCGCCAACGCCAGTGCCCAATGGCCCGCGTGCTTCCCGTCTAAGCGACGCTCGCTCTTAGTCGAAAGGCTTCGCCGCCGTGACTGTCCCACTCGGCATCTGCCTGGGTCGAGCAATTGCTTGGGAGTCGCCGCATGGAACGCACCTTATCAAAGCTGGATTCGCATTTCATCGTCTGTGGCTATGGGCGAATGGGCCGGTACGATTGCCCACCTGCGTCGGTATGTCGAACCGATGAATCGGATTAAAGGAGCCTTGGTAGGTAAAAACGGCATCATTATGGATCGCAAGACTTGTCAGTTGCCAAATCGTGAGCGAGACTTTCATGCTTCGCAGGTTTATGCTCGTCGGCTGCCACGTTCCAAGGGCTTCGACGGAAGGAGATGGCAATGCGTTGTCTCTTGCTAGCTTCGATCGTGTTTCTTGCTCTCGGGGTGGCGGCCGAAAGCGCCTCGGGCGGCTGGCGAACCGACGGCGCCGCCAATCGCACCAGCACCGGCGTCGTCTGGCAGCGGGGCATGGGACCGATGGGCTACGGCTGGTACAGCGTCCCTGGCGACTGGCGAACCTACGGTGTTGCCAATAAGATCAGCTACAACGGCGTCTGGTGGCGGGGCTATGGGTGGTTTGGCTACGGCTGGTACAGCGTTTACGGCGCTTTTGTCGGCAACGACTACAGCACGATCGGTTATGGCTATGGCGGCTTTCGCAACCCTTCGTCTGGTTTCAATTTCAATCGCATCGACAACTACGGCTTCGTCGACCCACGGGCCATCGGCGAACGCGCGCGTTGAGCGTCTCGGCGGGGTCGTTAGCCCGCATTGCGCACCTGCCCCCGTATCGGCGCGACAGCGCGCCCGACACTGAGCGAGCTGCCCGTTGATGTCCGCTTCGCTCGGGCGTCTGCACCAACTCGGCCGCAATGTTGCTAGGCGCGGGTTGGTCGGCAAGCGACCACCTTGCCCGCGCTCAAGAGTGTCCAACTCTGGCAGTTCCGTCGCGTCTTTGCGCAGCAAGGCAATGTCTCGGCGTTTCGCTGAGAATCTTCTACCTTAGTGTCAATTTATTATGGATTGGCTCGCCGATTGCTGGCCATCTTCCACGAATGTCCGTGGCCTGTGTGCGTATATTGCGCCCGCGTTCTCGGTGTCGTTTGGAAAGGACTCAGCCAAGGTGACGGTAAACTTCGATATTTTCCCGCGACAAGCTCTCGCTCCGAGCGATTTCAAGGCGCTGGGGCGCTCCATCCGCCGCTGGCTACGCCTGCACGCCAAGCAGCAGGGTTCGGTTCATTGGTATGACAGCGATTCGCTCGACGAGTTGCTGAAGGGCAGACCACCTTTGGCGGTCCAGGGCGATACTCAATTCGCAACGGCGGAACGAGCGATGGAGCGCAGCGCTGGTGTCGGCGACTATCGGGCATCAGGCGCCGCGGTTCTCGACGCAGACGATTCAGCGCCGCCGCCGTTTTGCTTGAGCCTGGTCTATAACAAGATCATCGAGGACCGCCAAATTTTCGCCAACGTACACCGCGCACTCTCGCCCGAGTTGGCCGCCGAGGTGCTCGTCAACGGCCGAAGCTGGGACGAACCGGTTCAATAGAACTTGCGCCGGGTTGAGGATGGCGACGTCGACTTTGTTGGAGGCGCATCGCGCATTTCGACCTCCAATCCAACTATCTATGGCCGACGCGTGTGCCAGTCGGTGGCAAGCTGAAATTGGTGGGCCACGCGGAGCAGCGTGGCTTCTTCAAATGGTCTGGCCACGATTTGCAAGCCGATCGGCAATTTCTCTTCAGAGAAACCGCAGGGCGCCGAGAGGGCGGGATGTCCCGAATAGTTGAAGGGCAAAGTCAGGTCGAGATAAGCGCGGACCAGCGGCGCGTCAGACTGCGAGGATTGAATCCCGCCTTATGGGCCTCGTTGCCACGACAAGATCAGAAAATGACAGGGGACGCGATGGAGTCATCAACGCCCAACAGCGAACTGGTGTGCCCGACGTGCGGCCAACGGTATCTGCGGGCGCTGAGCGTGTGTCCGCATTGTGGCCGCGACAATGCGAATCCATTCGTGTCACCGGCCACGATGCCCGCGGCGAGCAGCAAAGAGTGGCGGTGGTTGGCGCCGTTGGCTTTAGGGGTGTTGCTACTCGCCGGGCTACTGGCATTTGTGGCGCCTGGCTTGTCAATTCTTGTGATTGTGCTCGCCAGCCCGGTCCTGGCTCGGACTTGGGCGGCAGTCGAACGCCGCAAATCGCGGGACCGGCCGGCAACGACAGAAGAGCGCATGCACGCCTTGGGCGCATCTACCGGTATTGTTTTGGTGGCGGCGTTGGCGACCTCGATTGCGTTTACCGCGGTGTGTTTCCCGCTGGGCTTGCCGTTCTTCACGATTGAGGTGGGACCGCGTACGCGGCCGTCGCCGCAGGAGAGGGCTAATGTGATCGGGCTCGTCGTCGCCTTTGGCGCAGGTGGCATCGCCGGACTTGCCGCCGGTTTCTTCGTGATGCGACGCTATTGGCCGAAGAAAGTCGACTAACCCTGCTAGCGCTTGATCTTCGGGCCTTTGTGCAAGGTGGCCTGGCGGCTACGCTGCGCCTCGTTCATGACGACGGCGCCGCGGAGCGGCTCGCCTTGCACTCCACAACGCCGCGCATAAACCTGAGTGAACTCGGCGCCCAGCAAAATGATTTGTGCGGAGTAATACACCCACAACAAAACGGCCACCAGCGATCCGGCGGCGCCATACGTCGAGCTGAAGCTGAAGTGGGCCAAATAAAAAGCGATCAGCTCGCGGCCAATGAGAAACAACACCGAGGTCACCGCCGAGCCAAGCCATACGTCGCGCCACCTCAATGCCACGTCGGGCAAGATGCGAAATACCATCGTAAAAAAAGCCGACACCACGACCAGCGACACCAACCAGTTGATCACCACGGCCGTCGAAAAGGAGAACGGCAGGCCGGCCAGGGCCCGATCGCTCATGGCCTGCAGGAACGAAGTCATTACGACGGAGCCGATCAGCAACAAGCCTCCGCCCAAGACGAGCACCAGCGACAGCAGTCGGTCGCGCACCAGAATCCACCAGACGCCGCGCGTGGTATCGACCACGCCCCAGACGGTGTTCAACGCGTCCTTCAGCGCCACGACCGCCCCCGTCGCCCCAATCAATAGCAGAACTCCACTGACCAATGTCGCGTATGGGCCGCCCCGGGCGCTGTGAATGCTCTCGGTGAGTTGCTGCAGTTCGCGGGCCACCTGCCGACCGACGATGTTTTCAAGCTCGTCGGCCAGCTTGCCCTCGGCGGCCTCCCGGCCGTAAAACGCGCCCGCCAGGGCCACCGCGATGACCAAGGCGGGGGCCAGCGAAAACAGCGAGTAATAGGCGAGCGCCGCGCCCAAGCGGGGCACGCGGTCTTCCTGCCACTCGACAAACGTCTGCTTGAGAATCTCCCACAGGCTGCACATGCCCGTGAGTCTAGCGAATCGCTCGCCGCTCATGCCAAAAAGATTGAAGGATTGCCAAGCGTCGCAAGCATAATGCCGGCCCACCCGCCGGGGCTTGAGCATGCCGCGAAGCAGCTATTCGTTGAAACCCGTTTCGCCGCCTTAAACCATTGCACGGAAGTCGGTTAGGCGTCATCCAAGCGAGGCTTGCTCTCTTCTCGTGTGATCAGGCGGGCGTTGCCAATCGACAACATCCCGTCGATCTATGGCAACAAACGCCGCAGGGTCGGGCTGGAATCCGAGCGACGCCGATTTTCGGGCTAGAATTGGAACTAAGAATTCGCCAGAATGGGCTTAGACGGAAACCATGAACGGATCCCGTCGCAGCCCGCCTTTTTATCCCACCCACGGCCAACAACTGACGTAGGCATGACTCCCCCAGGGGATCTTCTCGATTGCGACGTTTGGAGCGTCGAGCGCCGTAGTGACGGCGCATTACTGGTACGCGTTAGCTCGCGGCCCCGGCAAGGAAACCGCCTGCCCGAGGCGGTGTTTTCCTTTTTCTCGGGCGACCCGCAATATTGCTTTTGGGAAGAACGCTACCGCGAGCAGGAAACCGGCACTACGGACGTCTTCACTCGGCGAGCGTGCCGATGATCATCAGCAAGATGACGCCCAAAAAGAGCGCGCAGCTCAGCGCAATGCCGAGGATACCGAACAGTTTTTTGCGCTGCGCCTGAAAGAGCGACACAATGCCGAGCACCACCGCCACGGCGCTCAGCAACATTCCTCCGCAGACTCCAAATCCGATCACCATGGCCGTCGGCGAGTTCTCGTCCATCCCGCCGGGCGTCGAGACTTCGACCAATCCGGCGACGAGCACCATCACAAACTCGAACACACCAATGAGGATCGCCATCACGAACGAGGTGATGCCCAGACCCGAATGACGCATGGCCCGCGTAGTTGCCTCGTTGCCGTATACGGGCATGCCGGACGGGTGCAGCGGTGATTGAAAGGGATTTTGTTCCATCGCCAGATTCTAACAGTTGGTCTGCGGTTGCGAAACGATCATCTCGCTCGACCAATCCAACTCGTACAGCAAGTGGCCGCTGGCGACCATGCCCGCACGGCGATAGGTCTCGATGGCCGCCGCGTTGTGCTCCTCGACGTAAAGCCGCAAGCCGCAAACTTCAGGCGAGCTGCGCGCCAACTGGCAAATATGCTCGAACAGTGCTCGAAAGGCGCCCTGCCGCCGCGCTAGCGGCACGACGTAAACGCTCTGGATCCACCAAAAAACGCCGGCCCGCCAATCACTCCATTCGTAGGTGATCATCGTTTGGCCGATAATACGGCCTTCGGCCTCGGCCAGAAAGTAGCGGCACATCTCGGGCTTCGCCAGCGCCAGACGGACGCCGCGGCCGACCACTCCTACATCGAGCTCTTTGCCCTCCGATTCCCGCGCCAGCCGAATGTTGAAATCAGCGATCGTCGCGGCATCGTCCGGTGTGGCGTTACGAATGTGGAGCGGCATAAAGCTCGATTTTCTGGCGTGGCTCAGTTCGGGGCGACTTCGGGTGGTAACGCCTGCACCGGGCTTGTCCCGGTGTGCGTGTCCGATTGACCGGCTAAACGCCAAGCTGTTCTCCGCCGTCGTCTCCGCCGAGCTTGTCTCGGTGGGACGCACGACTGAACAGCGATGCCGTAAAATCATGCGCTCCACTGGGATGAACCCAGTGGGGGCGACGACAGCTCAAGCACTCAGCATTTTAGCCTGTCAATCATGGCTCGACGGGGACAAGCCCCGATCGTGGCCACGTTGTCTCCCTGCGCGCCACCGCATTTGAACCACGCTCGATTTCTGGCGGATTGCGAGCGTAGGGTGGGCATTGCGCAGCAAGAATGCAGGCATTCTATGGCGGTTTCTGTGCTCGTTCAATAAACTACCCAAATGCCCCGCCGTTTTCAGTTCAGCTTGCGAGCGTTGCTACAGACGACCGCCGCTCTTGCCCTGCTCGTTGCCTTTTGCGGGTTGAGTTGGAATGCCAAGGTGGCGTATGCCAAACTGGTTCTGTATCCCGTCGTCTTTCTGCTGCTGTTAGTCCTGCTCGGGTTCCCTGCGTGGCTTGTGGCCAGCAGGCTATTTCGATGCTGGCTAGGGCGCTTGCCTCCGGACGGAATGGCTGATGCTGAGCCAATCCGGTTCGATAGACAACCGACAAGCGACGAGCCATAGGCTATGCTGCTCCCTGCCAACGACGGCGAGGGCCGGGTATAATCACCAAATGCCCGCCATTCATGCCCT
Source organism: Pirellulales bacterium (assembly GCA_035694685.1). Lineage (GTDB taxonomy): Bacteria > Planctomycetota > Planctomycetia > Pirellulales > JAICIG01 > DASSFG01. The sequence goes on along the minus strand of DASSFG010000069.1, from coordinate 11,009 downwards.
CGATTATTTGGCAGAGAAAACGCACGCCTCGGCGCCCGGCTGCTGTGCGCTGTTCGGCGACGAACCGTTCTTGAAAGGCCTGGTGCTGGCTGAGCTGCGGCGCGAGGTGCTAGGCGAGGGGGAGGCGGAGTTCAGCATGACCCGCTTCGACGGGCGAACCGCCGACTGGCGCAGCGTGTCCGATGAGCTGCTCACCGTCGGCCTGTTTGGCGGCGGACGGCGGCTGGTCGTCGTCGATGACGCTAACGATTTCGTTTCAGAGCATCGCTCGCAGTTGGAAGACGCCGCCTCGCGCACCATTCGCTCCGGCACGCTGGTGCTCGTCGTGCAGTCGTGGCCGAGCAACACGCGGCTGGCGAAGCAAGTGGCCGCCAGCGGACTGGCCGTGGAGTGCAAGGCTCCGCCCGCAGCCCGGCTGGTCAAATGGTTGAGCACGCTGGCCCGCGAGCGTCACCAAGCCCGCTTGGAGCGCGAGGCGGCCGAATCGCTGGTGGAAATCGTCGGCCCGGAGCTCGGACTCATCGATCAGGAACTGGCCAAGCTGTCGGCCGCGGCAAACGGTCAGCCCATCGGCCCCGAATTGGTGCAACAGCTCGTGGGCGGCTGGAAGGCCAAAACCGCCTGGGACATGCTCGACGCCGCCGTGGAGGGGCGCACCGGCGAGGCGCTCGTCGAGCTCGATCGGTTGCTGCTCTCAGGCGAAAACCCGATTGCCGTCATGGGCCAGATCGCCGCCACTCTGCGTCGTTTCGCCGCCGCCACGCGCCTGATCGAACAGGCCGAAGCTGCGGGCGGGCGGGCCAATTTAAGACAATCGTTGGAACTGGCGGGTGTGAAGTCGTTCGTCGCCCAAAAATCGGAAGCGCAGCTTCGCAAGCTCGGCCGCCAGCGCGCCGGCCGCATCTACAATTGGCTGCTGGAGGCCGACCTGGCACTCAAGGGGACCAGTTCGGCGCCGGCCCGAGCCCGGAGCGTCCTCGAACAGCTCGTCGTACGCTTGGGTGTTCCGGAGCCGCTTGGGTCTGCCCGCTGACTTTTCCAGCTTTACCGGCTATTGCCCGAGGCGCATAATTGGTAAGTTATAGGGGATTGGCGAACCTGAGAGGCCGGGGTTTGCCGGGCCGGCCACCGGGCATGTCGACATTCTTGCAGAGCATCGAAGCACAGGTCGTCGTCTGGTTGGCGGCATGCGCCGTGCTGGCGGTGGTAGGAATCTACGTCGTAGTCAAGGTGCGCCAGACCTTTTCGGAAAGTGAGCCTGCGACGCACGACCTGATGGCGAATTTCCGCGAATTGCACTCCCAGGGTGAGCTAAGCGACGAGGAATACCGAACAATAAAAGCGACGTTGGCGGCGCGCCTCCAGCGAGAGATAAAGGATAAGGGCGAAGAGGGTTAAAGCGCCCCTCGCCCAGCTTGCACAAGACAGCGGTTGATACGGTTGTGACGCCCGGTGAGCGGCCGCGGCAAAGTTTTTTTGCGACGGTCGAAAACATAATCGGGCCGTGCCACGTAAGGGAGCGTGCGCGGCAAGATGTGTTCGGGCGGCCTGTCAACCGTGACAGCGCTGCCTCGGTGCAGGCAAGGCGTAGTTATCCGGCACTTTCGGCAACACAGACAGGCGCAACACCACTTGGCACTGCTCGACGCAATTGCGGACAAGGATGCCCCGGGCCACGATCAAACTCTGGCCACTCGAGCGACAACTTTGAAGTTCAGCCTGGCGCAGCAGGGGCGCATTGCCCCTGAGGCCCCGGCCAGCGGAAAGGAGCTAGCATGCCCTCGAGTAGGGACGTGACCGGAGGTCGCCGCAGTGGCGGTACCACGAAGAAGAATGCGTTCTGTTCGTTCTGCCGCAAAAGCTATCGCGACGTGGGCCCGCTCGTAGAAGGCCCCGGCGACGTTTACATCTGCGGCGAGTGTATCGAGCTCTGCCAGTCGATTCTCGACCAGGAACGCCGCCGTCGCGGCAGCAGCAAACCGCTGTTCAACAAGGTGCCCTCGCCGCGCGAAATCAAAACCAAGCTCGACGAGTACGTCATTGCGCAAGACTCGGCCAAGAAGGTGCTTTCCGTCGCGGTCCATACGCATTACAAGCGGCTGATGCTGGGCAGCGAAGGGGGCGACATCGAGATCGACAAGTCGAACATTTTGCTCATCGGGCCTACCGGCTCCGGCAAAACCTTGCTCGCCCGCACGCTGGCCCGCATGCTCAACGTGCCGTTTGCCATCGGCGACGCCACGACACTTACCGAGGCGGGCTACGTGGGCGAAGACGTCGAAAACCTGCTGCTCAAGCTGTTACACGCGGCCGATTTCGATCTGGAGAGCGCCCAGCGGGGCGTGCTCTACATCGACGAAATCGACAAAATCGGCAAAACCAGCCAGAACGTCTCCATCACCCGCGACGTATCGGGCGAAGGCGTGCAGCAAGCCCTCTTGAAAATGCTCGAAGGGACGATGGCCAACGTGCCGCCACAGGGCGGCCGAAAGCACCCCGAACAGCAATACATTCAGATGGACACGAGCAACATTCTGTTCATCTGCGGCGGCACCTTCGTGGGGCTGGAAAAGATCATCGCCAAGCGTCTCGGCCGGCGGACCATCGGCTTCGGGCAAGAAAGTTCGCAGACCAACGAAAGCGATTTGGCCACCCTGTTGCCGCAGGTCAACAGCGACGACGTGCTGGAATTCGGCCTGATCCCCGAACTGGTCGGCCGCCTGCCGGTCATCTCGGCGTTGCAGCCGCTCGACACCGATTCGCTGGTGCGCGTGTTGAATGAGCCGCGCAACGCTTTGGTGCGGCAATATCAGAAGCTTTTCGAGATGGAAAACGCCGAGCTGCACTTCACCCAGGAGGCGCTGCGAGCGGTCGCCGAACGTGCGCAGGAAAAAGAAACAGGCGCGCGGGGTCTGCGGTCGATTATTGAAGAGGTGATGCTCGATATCATGTTCGACCTGCCGGAGCAAGGCGCCGGCAAGCGATACCTGATCACGCCCGAAGTGGTCAGGGGCCGCCAACCGGTGTTTCCTCTGGTCGAGCCGATCCAGAAGAGCGCCTAAGATCAACAAGCGAATCGCGGGAGCATTGCTCCTCGACGACGTAAATCAACCAAGCGCGTGACGTTCAAGCTCGTGGCCGGCTGTTGCGTTTTGCCAGTCGCTGACGAGGGTCAAGTCCGTGCTTTCAACCGCGCGGGCCCGGGATCAACAATCGGGTTGATCTCGGGCCCGTTGTTTTTAGCGCCGCCTCATTCTGGTCGCAGCTGCGCGACAACCTTTCGCTTCTGCCAATTTGCAATTTTCAATTTGCAATTTGCAATGTGATTGCCCACACGACATCGGTTTGGGCAACGTACGATGCAGTTATTGCAAATTGCAAAGTGAAAATTGCAAATTGCAAATTGCAAATTGGTCTGAGTTCATGATTGCTCCTGTCGCGGCGATGCCATGGATGCCACTTCTGGTTACCGCCCTCGACCAACCCAGATAACCGCGGCGGCAACCATCATCGCCAGCAGCATACCGGCGCAGCCCGCGCGACGTGCTGATTTCGGCTGTCCGCCAACAGGCGAACGCACCACGTTGAAGTCAGCTTCAGGATCGTCGTTGCCGTCGACTGCCACGGTCGTTTCCGCCGGACGATAAATGGCGGCAGTCGTTTCGTCCTGAGCCAGGCCCAACGGCGAACCGCATCGTTGGCAGAACGCGAAGCCGGGCACGTGCTGTTTTCCGCACGACGGGCATTTATGCGAGTGAGCCTTCACGGCAGACATCCTGGGGGAGACCACCGCCCACGCCAGCGCACAATCTAAGACCGCCACAATCGGAATACAAGCTTCCGTGCCGCTTAACCAAGCATACGCTGCCAGCGCCGCGGCACTTCAGCGAAGGCCGCGTCGTAAGTCGATTCGAGCGGCACCGAAACGGCCTCGCCCGGTTCTAAAAAGAGCGGCATCTCCGGTAGCGGATCGCCGATCGTGGGGTGGAGCACGTAAACCCGCACGGAAGTTCCGCATTCGTAGGCCGCTAACGTCAGTGACTTTTCACCGGAAAGGCAATAGTCCTCGCCTGCGATGGCATTCCAAATGGCGGCGTGGATGCCTTGGGGATCGCGCCTGCCGGGCCGGTGAATGTCGACGATCAACAGGTGAATACCGGCCTCGATGAACTCGATCGCCTTTTTTAGAAAAGCCTGAAAGGGATACTGCGCCGCCTTATTGCTGGGCGAAACAATCTCGAGTATGGCCACGACACGATCGTCGCTCACGTGGCGAATGGCGATCATTGTTTGCTTGCGGCGATAGAAAGCCATATCGGTTTGCGCGACCGGCTGGAGCTTGGGCGCCGCCAATGACACGCCGCCGCGGGTGCCGCGACCATTTGGCCGATTTTCATCGCCGTTACCCGTGCCCTGCAGCGTCAACACATCGGGTCCCAAGCCGCCGGCGAACTGCTCCTTCAGCGCATAGTAATCACCCGGCAGCAAGCCTTCGTTCAACGCTTGCGCGATCGTTCCTATCCAGCTTTGGTGAAAGTGGTGAAAGATCCCGGTATCGACGCGAGACCAATCGTGAATCGGCATCACCGCTCTCCTGTCAAACGCACTGAAGCGCATTCATTGTATCCTGCCAGAGCAGCGGTCAACTCCTGGATGGCTCGCCTACCGCCAGTCGCGCGGAAAGCTGATAGTGATTAAGCGACGCTCTCGATGCTGAACGCTTTGCCGCGGAACTTTTGTCAACAGCGGTGGTTTCATCTTTCAGACGTATGCCACGTAATTCCCCATCACGACCTCGCATGGTGCCCATAGGAGCCCTAAACCATGTCTTGCCAACATCTTTCATTCATGGCAGCCTTGTTGCTGCTGGCCCCGCTTTCAATCCTGCAGGCCGAGGAAAAGGCCGACCCGAAGGCCGATCGGTCGGGCTTGTTCAAGCAGGTTGATGCCAATGGCGACGGTCAAATCAGCGAAGCCGAGGTGCCCGAAGATAAGCGGCGGCTGTTTGGGCGGCTGGTAAGCCGTGGCGATGCTAATGGCGATGGCCAGCTTTCGCTCGAGGAATTCACCAAGGCCATGGCTGACGACGAGCGTACGGCGCCGCCCGCGCAGCCGGGTGGCGAGCAGTTCCGGCAGTTTCTTGAATCCGACCCGCAAGAGGTCTTCAAGCGGCTCGACGCCAACGGCGACGGCAAAATCGAACTAAGCGAATTGCCCGAACAGATGCGCGGCCGCATGGAGCGCTTTTTTGACGACTTCGACGCCAACCGTGACAAGTCGCTCACACTCGATGAATTCAAAACCGGACAGGAGCGGCTGCGCGCCATGATCGGCCTTCCGCAGCCGTCGCGGCAGGCGATGCCCGGTGGGTTGTTGCGCGTGCTCGACACTAACGGTGACGGCACCCTTTCGAAAGAAGAAATTGCGGCGGCGCCCGAGTCGTTGCGCAAGCTCGACCAAGACGGCGACGGGTCTTTGAATGGCCGCGAATTGATGGCCGTTTTGCCGCCTCAGCCCGGCCAGCCGGGCAATCCCGCGACGGCCCAACGCAAGCCGGATGGTAACCGACGACCCGAGGCCGGCGCGTTTCTCGAACGGCTGCGCGGCATGGACCAGAACGGCGACGGCAAATGGAGCGAAGACGAGCTGCCGCCCTTCTTGAGGCAGCAATTCGGCAAGCTTGACGCAAACGGCGACAAGTTCGTCGACGCCGACGAGCTCAAGCAGGGCCTGCCACGGCTCCGCCGCCCGCAAGACTAAATAGACACGCGGAAGTATCTAAGCTCGGTAATTAGGCGGTGGCTGGGGCAGAGACGCGGCTGCTCGGCAGTTGAACTCGCTTTGAGCGTTATGCCGCGGCGATGCCCCGGTGAGCGGTTCTCCGGGGCATCGCTTGGCCGCAATGCCAAATCGGTCTTTTAGGATCCAGCGTGGCCAAGCTCTGCCCCAGCCACCACTCGCAGAGCATACTTTCTTCCACGTGTCGACTGGACCGCCCGTCAACGGGCGTCGAGCACTTCAATCTTCAACTGCCCGAGCACCTCGGCAAGCGGCAGAAAGCCGGCAAAGCCCGAGCGGTCGGTCAGCGACGAGTCGGTCAGCTTCAGGTGGTCGGCTGAGACGCGGCCCTGACCGAGCGTGGCGTCGAGCGGCGTCCAGCAGCCGTCGATGAGCATCTCCGTCCACATGTGATAGGCAAAGCCCTGGTCGGCCGGCGAATAGACCAGTCCGATTGCCACCCGCGCCGGAATGCCCGCCGCACGCGCCAGTGCGGTCAACAGCACCGCGTGTTCGGTACAGTCGCCTTCGAGCGTGCGGCAGACGTCGGCGGCAGTGGCGAAGGCCGTGGAATAATTGCGCTTGGCGGTCATCTTTTCCGAGACGTATCGCTCCAGGGCCACAGCGATTTCACCCACTGTCGATTGGCCGCTGGAAGCCTCGCGGGCCATCTCCACGATGAGCGGATCGTCGCTTTGAATGAGTGAGCTTGGCTGGCGGTCGTCGTCGCTGGCCGATCCGGCCGCATCCTCGCACGAAGGCGATTGGGGGTCCATCGACGTCACGGCGACCTCGGCCGTACGCGGCCCGGTCGATTTGACGTGCTGGGTGGGGCCGGAGGCAAAGATCTCCGCCGGATTACCATCGGCCAGTTCGACGCGATAGCGCACGACGCGCGTCGTTCGGGCGCCGTCCATCGGCTCCGCTAGCTTGACGACCGTTCCGCGCATCAAATCGAACGACGGTTCGTCGTCGCTGCGCGTGGCCTCTTCCTCGGTGGTGCGGTAGGTCACTTGCTGCATGCCCGGCTTCTCGGTCTTCAAGGTCTGGCCGTCGCGGTCGGTCCAGCGCACGCTACGGATCGGCTGCAGTTGGCCTTCACTGGCAAGCGTCGAATCGATGCGCAAAAGTTCCTGTTTGCCGCCGCGCATCTCCGTTTGCTCATAGTCGCGGGCCAGCAGAGTTTCAGTCGCCCAGGCGCCGAGCGTCGGCTCGAAGAAGCGGACGGTCCGCTCCTCACCTGGCGCCATCGGCTTGCGCTCGAGTGAATGGTCGACGGCGAACATCCCACCCGCGTCTTCGACCAGGTCAATCTTGCGCGTGTTGCTGTGGTCGCCCGTGACGGTTTTGACGACGAGTTTACCGCCTTCGACTTGGCCGGTCTTCACCGTGGGCGTCGGCCCCAGGCGCTGTTCTTCGCGGAAAGAAACGAGCTTGCCGTCGCTGGTCTCGACGCACGTGCTGGTCATCTCCAAGGAGATTTCCTGGCCGTCGCGCTTCATCGCCATTTTCATTTCGGCCCTTGTCTCAATCACCGGCGGCGAAGCCTGGCTCTTAGTCTCCTCGATAACGTGCAGGTAGCCAAGGTGACTGCCTTGCAAGTACACGGCATGCCACGTCTCGTGCGGACCGGCCTCGTCGGTCTGCCGGGCAGAGGACGGCGAATGCGTGCTGCAACCGCCAAGCGCAACAATACAGGCGCCCAGAATTGGAAGACGAAACGTTAAGGAGCGGATTCCCATTCCCAGTTTATCAAGCCCAGTTCTCAAGGGCCCCGCCGGCGCTTGCCGGAGCCGTTGTTTGGAGCGGCCAGAAGTTCCACTTCAGTAACCATCAACAGATCGAGAATGTGCAGGCGCCCGTCGGGCTCAGCGACGACGATGGTGCGCCCACGCGGCACCGTCATCATGAAGTCGCGGTGCTGCACTCGAATGCTGCGTCCATCAGCGACGTGCAGGTTGAACGGACGGAACGGCTGCGCGTCGTAGACCGCGCGAAGCTGCTGAATCGTCATAAAATGCCCGAATGTTTTTCGTCGTTGCGCGTGCCGGTATCATTCTACCGCGCGTCCGTTACCAAGCTAGCACCGGCGGGAAAAACTCCGCGACGAGATCTTCGTAGTAGGGCCGCAGGGCGGCCACGTCAGGCCGCTCGGCGCTCTTGGTATAAAGGTCATAACGATTGAACTCATTCACCCAGTGAAAATAACGGCGGTCGTCGTCGTTCATCAGGTGGGCGTACGCCCCATCGCGATGGGCCGGATAGAACGAGTGATAGCGAATCATGTAGAGCGCCTCGGGCGGCAGATGGTCGCGCACGACGTGATACAAATACTCATCGTGTCCCCAGGTCATGAGCACGCGGTCGAGACCGCAGCCCGGCTCGTAAATGCCACACGCCGTCTGATACTCGGGCACGTTCCGATCTGGGTTGTCCTGAAGAAATTCGGGAAAGACGATTGCCTCCGACCAGCCGCAGCCCACCGGAAACGTATCGCCGACGACGGCCCATTGCGGCTCGCCAAACAGGCAGAGGATTTTGCCCAGGTCGTGGATCAATCCGGTCAGGATGAACCAGCGCGGATGCCCATCGCGGCGGATGGCCTCGGAGGTTTGCAAGCAGTGCTCGATCTGAGCCAGGGAGGTATCGGGGTCGCTGTCGTCGACCAGCGTATTGAGATACTCCAGCGCTTGCCATACCCCCATGCGCCGCCGCGGCGCTCCACACCCCTCCATCTGGCCTGCGGGGTTGCCGGTGGATGGTGAGAGGTACTGTTCGCGCTTTGCCCGCACGAAGTCGACCGTTTGATGCTGATGGTGCTGGCGGTAGAACTCCTTGACCTGCGGCCGCGCCTCGGCACGGTAGTCGCGGAACTCATGCGGTTGCTTGGCGGCAGCGGGCGGCCCGTCGGCCGGTTTGGGGTATCGCTGCCGCAAGTGATCGTCCCACTGTTCGAGATCGTCGAGAGGACCGCTGGAGCTCTGAATCGGTTCAACCATCGTTCGACCCATCGAGGGAATGTTGTTGATGCACGTTCAGCGTAACAAATTGTCCGTCAGGTCGAAACAGAGCCGACGTCTCTGGCTTACGGCGGTGGTCAGGCCGCTCACGTCCGCATGCGACACGTGTGTCGCATCGGGTCCTGCCGCCGCAGAGGTCAATCGGTACCCGCGAAGGCGCCGCGCGCGGCGCCTCTGCCGACGGTAGCCACACGCAATTCGGCAGCGCGCTGCCGAATTGGCGCGCGTCCCACCCATTTGGTGGAGGGTTGCTTGCCGGTCGCAAGTCCTTTGACAAAAGAAGGTTGCGGCGAACAGTATCAGACTTGTGGTCGTTGACTTTTTTGGATTGGCTTGCGCGGCTGCTCGTGACCTGGTTTCGCGTCACGGCCAACGCGCCGCGAGTAGTTCGAAGATGGCCAACTTGCGCCAACTTGCCTTGCCGGACTGAGCGACTGCCTCTAGTTGGCGGGCAAGCGCTCAGCAAGCAGCGGCTGTCGGAAGGCGAGAAGCAGATCTTTGCCATCTCGGTGCTGTGGGGCCTGGCGCGGGCCAGTGCGCGGTCGCTGCCCGCCATTATTGATACGCCAATGGCGCGGCTCGATGCCCGGCACCGCGAGCACTTGGTCGAGCGGTACTTTCCCAACGCCAGCCATCAGGTGATTATTCTGTCGACGGATACCGAGGTCGATCGCCGCTACTACGAGAGCCTGGAGCCACACCTCGCTAGGGCGTATCACCTGAATTACAGCGAAGCCGAGCGGGCCACGGTCGCGGAGGAAGGATACTTTCGGACGGGAGGACGGGCATTCAGAACTGAAACCAAAGGCAACGAAGAACCGGGCTTCAAGCCACATTCGTTCGCTTCGTTTCCTTCTGTTCATAATCCGTGTTCGCTAGAGTCGAGCTGACTTGCTCGGCGCAAAATAAAACCGGCCTGCCGTAAGTGGTTTGCGGCAGGCCGGCGGATATCCGCGCACGCGCGGCGCCGGGTTGGCTTACGAGAAATACTGCGGCAGGTCGAGCATGTATTGCTCGACGGACTGCCAAGACGTGCCACTTTCCAACTGGCTCATCACCTGCTGTACCGCGGCGGAATTCAGCGAGTTGAGCTGGCCTTGGAAGTACAGGTTGTCCCAGCCGCCGCCCATGAGTATCCCGAGCGGATAAGTGCCGGTGGCCGGGGTGCCAGGCGCTCCGGGCGCCGAGCCCGGTGCATTGAGAATGTCTTTGGCTACCTCAGACGAGTTGAGGAACGACTGGGCAACCTGGGTACGAGTCATTTGCCCGGAGTTGAGAGCATTGACCCACGCCTGCTCGCTTGTGGAGTCGGCGGCGCGGCCCAGCAGGTCGGCGTACAAATTGTCGACGAACGCCTCATTTGAGTTGCCTCCTTTAGGACCATGGCCCGGCGGTTGATGACCGTTGTCAGGACCGTTCGGCCGATCGGGATTTCCCGGCCCCGGATGACTGAAGTATTCCGGAGAGGTCAAGATGGCGAGAACCAGGCTTTGCTCAGTGGCGCCGTTATTGAGCGCCTTCACGAAGAAGTTCTCAGCGCCCTCGTCGGCATGACGCCCCAGGAAGTCGTCGAACAAGCAGTCGACCCAGTGCTTTTCGTACTCTTGCGAGTGCAAGAAGGCGTTCACCAGATCGGTCCGGCTTAGGTTGTTGTTCAGGGCGTTGAGCCAGAACTGGAAGCCATCGCTGTCCGGGTCGCGGCCAAACAACTCACGATAGAGATTGGTGAGGAACGTCTGGTTGGTGTTGTCGCCGGGCTGGCCGTTCAGATAACAGAAGTGTCCCGGAGGCGTTACGCCCTGGTTGACGGTCGTAGTCACCGTCGCCGACGTCTGATTGCTGATATTCGACGCAGCGGTCACGCTGGCGGTGTTCGTCAACGTGCCGACCTGCGTAGGCGTCACCGTCACGGTGATCGTGTCGGAGCTGCCGGCCGAGAGGTTGCCGATGTTGTCGGTAATCACTCCGCCCGCGCCGACCGTCAGCGAGACGTTCCGCGTGGTGTCGGTCGCGGTCACTTGCGACGAAATGGCCGTGGGCAAGGTATCGGTCACGGCGACGTTCGTCGCGTTGCCCGCGCCGGCTGCATCGGTCACCACGATCGTGTAGGTCAGGTTTTGACCCACCGTCGCCGGGCTGGGCAACGCCGTCTTGGTGATCGAGACGTTCGCCTGGTTGCTATTGCTCGGGTTGATCGTCGTATCAACCGAA
>DASSFG010000068.1:0-6806 GCA_035694685.1 Pirellulales bacterium | reverse complement strand
CCGGCGCTCGCAAGCTCGCTTGTCCCACCCTACGGATGCTCATGCGCCGCCAAGCAACTCAACTTGAAGAGACTACTTGCTGAGCCAACCTTTCGCCGCCTCTCACGAGTCCCGCTGATATAATCATCATCAACAAACGACTTCCAGAGACCATCGGCTATGATATCTGTGTTCGAGCGCCGCGATGTACGCTTCGAGAGCGAGGGGCTGTCGTGCGCCGGCTGGTATTACGTGCCCGAGGAATTGGCCTCGGGCGAACGGCGGCCGGCGATCGTGATGGCCCATGGCTGGTCGGGCGTCAAGGAAATGTGCCTGGCGAATTTTGCCGAGGCCTTTGCGGCGGCGGGCTTTGTCGTGCTCGTTTTTGATTACCGCTGCCTTGGCGACAGCGAGGGCGAGCCGCGCCAGCAGATTCTGCCCGACGAACAGCGACGAGACTACAAAAACGCCATCTCCTGGATCGCATCACAAGGCGAGGTCGATCCCGACCGCATCGGCATCTGGGGCACGTCGTTCAGCGGCGGGCACGTGCAGGTCGTCGCGGCGGAAGACCGGCGCGTGAAAGCCGTGGTGGCGCACGTGCCGGCCGTGGGTATCCGCTCCACGGCGTTAGAGTGGCTGCGCCGGGGCCTGGTCCGCGAAACGCTGGCGGCTGGATGGTTGATCGTCTGCCAGGCATTACAGCCGCGCAAGACGCTGACGATTCCCGTCGTCAACCAACCGGGCGGAGCTGCAACTTTACCTGGCGACGAAGCCTGGAACTGGAAAAAACGCACGGCGCCGCTGGCGCCGAACTGGCGGAACGAGGTGACGGTGCGTTCGCTGATTGCCGCCATGCGCGATTCCATCCGTCCCTACATTCCGCGCATCGCCCCGACGCCACTGTTGATGGTCGTCGCCACGCGAGATCATTACTGCTTTACGGGCGAGCAGCGACGCGCCTTTGCCACCGCCGGCGAACCCAAAAAGCTCATCGAGGTCGACGGCGGCCATTTCGATTTTTACGAAGAGCCGGGGCTTTCGCAGGTGCTGCCCGATGAAGTCGAGTGGTTTCAAAGGCACCTGGGGCAACGGTTCTAAATAGCCGTGCCCGATTACCGGACATCGAGCAGGTCGAGCGGCAACGGTGGCTGGGGCAGAGCCGCGACGCGAACATGACTTTCGAGAAAGGCGTTGCCGGAGCGATGCATGAGGAAACGCGGCCACCGGGGCATCGCTCGCCGGCAGGGCGTCTGACGTTGTTGGGTCGAACGCGGCCAGCTTTGCCCCAGCCACCGATCTCGTTGCGTCCGGTAATCGCGCACGGCTATTTAGGTCACCCCCCTTCCTTACGAAGTCGCAAGAGACTAAATCATTGAATCCGGCCGGCGGGAAGTCGCCTTTCGCGCGGATTGACCCTATGATGAACGAAACACTTTCGTTCGAGCCCCCCGTGGCCGACACGCTATGAAGCCGGTTTATCCCAGGGTCCAAACGCTTTCGCCCGACGACGTGACGCTTGACGCCCCTGCCGAACTCTTGTCGTCGGCCACGCCGGGACCAACGCCGACGCGTAAGGTGGAGTTGGTCGAGGAAACTGGCGCCGGGCTTTCGAGCCAGACGCAAGCTCTGCTGGGTACCAGGCTGCGCGCTGCGTCGCTGGTGCTGTTCTTAGGCTCCAGCGCGTTTTTGGCTTGGAACATTGCGGTCGGTGGTTTGCCGGATCTGCATCATCCCGAACTGCTGGGCGGCCAACGGCTGATGTTCGGTTTCCACGTTTTTCACGTCGTCATGTTGGGCCTGGCCAGCGTCGTGTTGCAGCGCCGCGGCCAACATTTGTCATTGCGCCAATTGCGGCTCGCGGAATTGGCCATTTTCTTTTGGACAGCGCTGTTCTTGTTAGGCGTACAGCACTTCATATCGCTATACTGCGCCACGCAGTACGAGTTTATTCCCAATCCCGGCGGCCTGTGGTTGATACTGATCTTCACTTATGCCATTTTCATTCCCAATTCATGGCGGCGAGCGGCCTTGATCGTCGGTGTGTTGGCGGCGGCCCCTGTGGCGTGGAACGTTTTCGATATGACGTCGTTTCCCGTCATCGCCCGGTGTCGCGACAAGTATGACGAATTTCCGACGCTGGTGCTGATGATGGCCACCGGGTTTGGCGCGAGTGTGCTAGGCACCTACATGATCGGCAACTTACGTCTCGAGGCTTTTGAGGCCAAGCAACTCGGGCAATACCGCCTCGGGAGGCGGATCGGCTCCGGTGGCATGGGCGAGGTTTACGAGGCCGAGCACCAATTGCTGAAACGCCCTTGTGCGCTGAAGGTGATTCGGCCCGGCAAGGCCGACGACCCCAAAGTGCTGGCCCGCTTCGAGCGCGAAGTGCAGGAGACCGCGCGCCTCTCGCATTGGAATACGGTCGAGATTTACGACTATGGCCGGACCCAAGACGGCACCTTTTATTACGTCATGGAGTACCTGCCGGGCTCGAGCCTGGAAGAATTGGTAAAGGAGTTCGGGCCGTTGCCCGCCGGACGCGTCATCTACCTCTTGCGGCAAACGTGCGAGGCACTGCACGAGGCGCATTCAAAAGGGCTGATTCATCGCGACATCAAGCCGGGCAATATCTTTGCCGCGCAGCGCGGCGGCTTCTACGACGTGGCGAAACTTCTCGACTTCGGTCTGGTCAAACAGTTGCCGAACCCCACGAGCGCTCCCATGGACCTGACTCAGGACGGTTCCATCACTGGCTCGCCGTTCTTCATGTCGCCCGAACAATCGCTCGGCGAGAACGAGCCCGACGCCCGGGGCGACATCTACTCGCTAGGCGCCGTGGCCTATTTCATGCTGACGGGGCATCCGCCATTCGAAGGCGATACGGCCATGAAGGTGCTGGTGGCCCATGCCCGCGAGCAGCCGCTCCCGCCGTCGCAGCTCCGCTCGGATATTCCCAGCGACCTGGAGCAGGTCGTGTTGCGCTGCCTGGCCAAGCGGCCGGAGGAGCGGTTCCAGGACGCACTCTCACTGGCGCAGGCCCTGGCCGACTGCGCCGCCGCCGGCGAATGGTCGCGTGAGCGTGCCGAGCAGTGGTGGTACGAATCGGAGAACGCCGTCGCTTCGGCCGCGGGGTAGGTTTTCGCGGCCGGCGTGAGAACATGGGATTTCGCGACCTGACAGACCGCTTGCGACGCGTGCGCCGGTTGCGGCTGCAATACGGGCTTCGATCGTTGCTGCTGGCAACGCTGATCGCCTGCCTCGTGTTGGGCTGGTACGTCGAGCGCGTTCGTCGGCAACGGAAGGCCGTTGCCGCCTTGACCGAAGCGGAGGCCAAAGTCGACTATTACGATTCCAGCAACCCTGCTTCTGCCGCGTCGGCCAATGACGCCGAAACTCCTATTACGGTGGGCGAGCGAATCGAGCGGCTCATGCCCGAGCGGCTTAGCTCGGCGTTGGGCACCGATTTTTTCCGGCCGGTCGATGCCGTGGCGCTGCTGACTAGCGCGGTCAACGACAGATCTGCTTTAACGCACTTGCGCGGGCTGCCTCAGCTTCGGTTTTTGCACCTCGACAACGCCTTAGATGAAGATCTTTCCGCCCTTGGTTCTCTCACCGAGCTGAAAGTCCTTGGATCTTTGGGATGCGCTGGTCACCGATGCGGGCCTGTCGCGTTTGGCCGCGCTGGAAAACCTCCAGTACCTAAGAATTTACAGCGGCACGGCCCACGATCTGCCCCGGGAAGAGCGCGGTTCCTACTTTGACTACGGCTGGCGCCGTTTTCGCCGGGTCGAACCGTCCATTTCCGACGCGGGGCTGGCCCATCTTGCGAAGGCCCGACAGCTCAAGGAGCTTGAGCTGTACGGACACCAAATGCGCGGCGATGGTCTGGTCCATTTCGCCGCGATGTCGGACTGGTGGTGGGAGACGTGGCGGAGGGCCGGCGCATCGCCGCCGATATGATCGAGGCAACTCGAACAGTACAGGGCAATCTCCTTGGTCTCATTTGGGCAGGGAAGGAACGGGCGTGGCTTTATGCGCCGCAAGGCGCGTTTCCCGCATCTCAAATCGCTGCCTGGAGCCGGGGTCCGACCGCTACGTCTGCTTCCTGGGCTTGCCCACTGCTGCACTATCGAGCGGGAAGATTCAATAGCGTCTTGGAGGAACTGCGCGATCGGGACTCATTCCGGAACGACGATGAGGGGCGTTTGCGTTTCTATTTCACCGCGGCGATGGCGCACCAGCGTCTCGGCCAGGGCGCAGCCGCGCGCCAGTGCTTTACGCGAGCTGCGCAATGGCTCGATCGCCACAAGCGAATCAGCCGCCTGACCGGCGACTATTCGAGAGCGGAAAGCATGCTCGAGGCTGAAGTCCTGCGGCGCGAAGCGGAGCGGTTGATCTACGAATGACCGCACCGCCAAATGTATGCGTAATACTGGCGCCGTGATGAATCCCACGATTGCTTCTAACTCGCCGCCCGTGGGCATGTGCCACGAGTAGGAAGTGAATGACAAAAACATTACTGACAAAAAAATAAAGCACCGCCGTGTGCTGCGCCAGACGCTGCCCTCCGGCATTTTTCTGTCAGTAATTTTTTTGTCATAATAAGAATGCCTTTCGACGGGCCCGTCGGCCTACGCCGAACTCGCCATAACTGCCTCAGTTTTGCCTTACGCTCGCGAGGCCGTTAGGATGGCACGAACCGGGGTTTTTGCGGCCGGCGTAAAGGCATGAGATTCCGCGACCTGATAGACCGCTTGCGACGCGTGCGCCGGTTGCGACTGCAATACGGGCTTCGATCGCTGCTGCTGATGACGTTGGCGGTCTGCCTCGTGCTGGGCTGGTACGTCGAGCGCGTGCGCCGGCAGCAATCGGCGGTGACGGCATTGAGCGCAGCGGGCGCCAGCATCGAATACGAGAGCACGTCCGACGATCCGTTTGCCGACGAATGGTCCATTCAAGAACCAGCGACCTGCAGGGAATGGATCGAAATTCACACCCCGACGCGACTTCGAGACGCCCTGGGAATCGATTTTTTTCGCCGTGTGGCCGGCGTTTCTTTCTATGAAGGCGACGACTACGCACCGGTCCTCGGCCGCTTGCGAGAGCTTAGCGGCCTTCGCCATTTCTCGCTCCACCGCCCCCTAGATGAGGATCTTATCCACGTTGGGGCCCTTCACTCGCTTACCTCGTTCAGTCCGGAGTGGCCATTTATCACAGACGCGGGAATGGTTCACTTGGCCGGACTCGAACGGCTCGAACACCTCGATCTAGGCAATGCGGCGATTACGGATGCCGGCGTCGCCCACCTTGCCGGCCTGCGTAGGCTGACGTGGCTCAACCTTCACGGCACGGGCATCAGCGACGCGGGCATGGCGCACCTCGCCGATAAGCTTGACCTCGAGTACCTCGATCTGGCTCATACGCGAATCACCGACAAGGGCCTGCTCGAGCTCGCGCGGTTGCGGCATCTGGAGCACCTCGATCTATCAGGCGACGCCATTGGCAACGCCGGGCTGACGGTCGTCAGCGAGATGCCGAAGCTTAGGTTTCTCGACCTGGGAGCGACGATGATTACCGACGAAGGTCTGGCTCCGCTCCGCTCTCTGGCGGCGGTGAATGAGCTGAACCTGTCTTCGACGGCGATCACCGACAAGTCGCTTGACGTGCTGGGGCAGCTCGCGCCGCTGAAAAAGGTGAACATCGATAACACGGCAATCACGCCCGCAGGGGCTGACGCGCTACGGGACCGCAGTCCGGCGTTGGTCACCTATGACAATCACCCGGACTATCTCGCCGATTCGTTGACAGTAGGCCGCATTCAGTCGCTGATGCGCGTTGGTCGCTGGTCGGATGCTTTGAGCGAGACCGGTAAGTATCAGAACTCGCAGTTCGACTATCCGAACGTCCTGTTCCAGCGCGCTCATTGCCATGCCGCACTGGAGCAATGGGGCGAGGCGGAGAGAGCGTACCGCGCGGCATTCGACGAAATTGCGGCCGATCCAGCGCTAGAGCACTGGTGCGGGGACGACCCTTGGCACGAGTTGTCTCGCTGGCCGCGGCTGTTCGAGCGCGTCGCCGAGGCTTGCCCGGACCGGCATTGGCAGTGGATGGCGTCGGCGCGGCGGGCTGCTCTGGCGGGGCAATGGTCTACTGCCGTAGAGGACTACGCGCATGCGGCTGAATGTCCGCACCAGGCCGATCCGGACCGCGAATTCGAGTATGCCCTCTCGCGGCTGCTGGCCGGAGATACCGCCGAACAGCAGCGCGTTTGCGAGCAACTCTTCGCGGCCGACCGACGAGCGGTCGAGGAAGACGGACTCCGCTCCAACTGGGAATATGCCACACACCTCTCGTTTGTCGCACCGCAGGGCACAGTTGGCGGATCGCAAATCTCGGATTGGCTTGACGACAAAGCATCGTCTTGGTGGAAAATCCTCAAGTTACAACCGCTGATCCTCTGCCGTGCGGCGTTGTTCGACGCCGCATTGGTACACAAGCCGCCGGACGAAGACGAGTATGGAGGCCGATATTGGTTCGCCCGCGCGATGGCGCAGCAGCATCTGGGGAATTGCTCGGAGGCGCGCCACTGTCTGGCTCGCGGCACGCGCTGGCTCGACCGTCGAAGGCAAGCCGATCAGGTCAGCAGTTACTTTAATGACGCCCCCTTGTTGCTTGAAGGCGAAGTGCTCCGCCGGGAAGCCGAACGGGTGATAGTCGAATAGGAGCTTGGAAGCACGGCGGTTTGCGGGTCGCACGCTGGCAGCGGGAACCACGGATGCCAGCGATGGACACAGATGTGCGATCGTAAGCGACTTTCAGCAAGC
>DASSFG010000067.1:0-4079 GCA_035694685.1 Pirellulales bacterium | reverse complement strand
AAAACAGGGTTTGGTTGGCAACAACTCAACCTTAACCCTCTTGAGGCGTCCCCGCTTTTACATACCTATAACCAACTACGCTGTAGTCGCCACCATCCATTAATGCACTGTTGACAGAGCACTAGGCGTCGCCGAGCGACTTATTGGCCTGTCGCCCCGTCTGGCGCGCTCGTGAGCGCCGGCCGCTCGTTCGGCACCAATCCCTCGTCGATGATCTGCATCAGCTTCGAGATACAGAGCTTGTTCATGCTGGTGCGATAGGAATAGGCTTCCGCCAACAGCGACTCGTGTAAGCTCTTCGGAAGACGAATGGTGATGACCCTGGTTGTTTCGCGGGGCCGCACGACCGTGGCTTTTTCTCGCAACTGGGTCAGCATCTGCTGGATTTCCGCATACTCCTCAGTCGCTTCGAATGCGGCCAGGGCCTTCGGCGTGGGGAATGCCGTCCGCACAACCCCGTTGATGCCGAGCACCTCCCGGAAAAAAGTCACCCAGTCGGGCCCGCTATTAAAGAAGTCCGCGGCCACTCCGAGAACCGCCTTTCCTTTCTTCTTCACACTTATCGACATCAGTATTTCTCCATCAATCACTGATCGGCCGCGGTTCACGACGACACTGTCGCTTTTCACGCTAAAGCCTGAGAAGTCGAAACATTCTGCCACCCGGTCAATGGCCGTCTCCGATAGCATTGCAGTGCTAGCACTTACGGCGACTACAGTGCATTGCATGCAATTGAAGCAGGACCGCCTAATCGTTACGCAATCGCGGGTTGCCTATTTTTTGGGCAGTGCCTTTTTTCCCATCTGCCCAGGTGTCTAGCTGGCGACGGCGTGCTCACGGCATTTGCCGCATTCACTCCGGGCCATTGGAGCCTTTCGCTGCGATTGACCCGTCGAAAGCCGAGAAATACGATAGGATGACTGTTAGCCCGCGGCAATTTCCTATCTCAGCGAGTCACGTTATCACCTCAAGGGCAGCCGGCCTAAGTCGATCCGGGTGGATCGGAAGGCGGATCTCTTGCCGCGGCGTTGCGGGCAGACCGAGGATTGTTGAATCGGATGAGCAGTGTCAGTTCCAGTCAGCGGGCACCGACCATACCGGTCGTCGGTGAAGGATCGAGCCGCGCGCGGACGGCGCTCCCTGGCGATCCAGCCTGCGACCCCGACCAGCCAACGGTGATCACCCAGCGTCCACCGGGCAGTCTGCCTGTCAGTCCTCGCGCTACCGCCAACGCGGACCTGGCCAGGCAACTCGCCGGCGAGCGGCTCAATCATTTTCAGCTTTTGGAGTTTGTGGGCGGCGGCGGCATGGGGGCCGTCTTTCGGGCCCTCGACACGATGCTGAACCGTGAGGTGGCCCTGAAGGTCTTGTCGCGAGATCAGGGCGCCGACGACGAGACGCGCCGACGTTTTCAAAACGAGGCGCAGTCCGCAGCGAGGCTCGATCACGAAAACATCGCCCGCGTGTATTACGTGGGCGAAGACCACGGGCTGAACTACATCGTTTTCGAGTTTATCGAGGGCACCAACCTGCGTGACGTCGTGGAGCGCAAAGGGCCGCTTCCCTTGGCCGAGGCCTTGAGCTACACGCTGCAAATTGCACACGCCTTGGACCACGCGGCCAGTCGCGACGTCGTGCACCGCGACATCAAACCATCGAACGTCATTGTCAATGCGGGCGGCCGCGCGAAGCTGGTCGACATGGGGTTGGCTCGGTTGCACCAGGTGTATCCCGACGGCGAAGATCTGACCGCCAGCGGGGTAACCCTCGGCACGTTCGACTACATCTCCCCGGAACAAGCTCGCGACCCGCGCAGTGCTGACGTGCGCAGCGACATTTATTCTCTCGGCTGCACGCTCTATTACATGCTGACCGGGCGGCCGCCTTTTCCCGACGGCACCGTGCTGCAGAAACTGCTGCAGCATAACAGCGACGCACCGCCCGATCCGCGCGAGTTCGATGCCTCGCTACCGGGCGGCGTGTCGCTGTTGGTCGCGAAAATGCTGGCCAAAGATCCGCTGCGCCGGTATCAGGCGGCCGGCGAACTGATCGCCGATGTACTCTTGCTGGCCGAACAAACGGGCTGCGTTTTGCTGGGAACGGAGCGGGCCGGCTGGCCATCGGCGACGTCGGCGGCCCAGCCGATGTCGCTAGCGCGGCAACTGCCCTGGCTGTTGCCGGTTTCGTTGCTGTTGCTGATCGCATTTGCTTCTGGGTGGCCACTGCCGTGGATCGACCCGCCAGACGATCTTGCTGCCGTGACACGGGTGCAGACCCGCTCGCAACGTAGTGCGAAGGCTAAACCGGGCGCCGCATCAAACAAGACGGTTCATGTCGGCCAGCCGGAACACGCTGCTGACGCATCGGCGGTGCGGCAGAACGGCGAGACGGCTGACGGCGCCGACCGGCCCGCGGACAATTCCGCCTCGCTCGCCCAGTCGTCTGACGATGCCGATCGTGCCTCGCGGCCTGCCGATAGCGGCGCCGAGAAAACCGCTGACGGTCGACAAGCGACAGTCAAGGAACCTTTGTCACCGGGCGCGCACGCCGCTCATGTTGCCGAGCGAAATGACTCCCAGAGCGACAAGGCATCTGCCGGGCTAACTACGTCGCGCGCCGAAGATTCCACGCCGCTCGAATCGCTTCCCGAAGGATTGCTCGTCGTAGGCGAACGGTTGAGCGGACCTCGTCGTTACGGTTCGTTGACCGAGGCGTGTGCCGCGGCGAAAAACGGCGACGTCATCGAACTTCGCTACGACGGGCCGCGCGAAGAGCGTCCGCTGGCCTTGCGCAATCAACGCATCGAAATTCGCGCGGGCGTCGGGCGGCGGCCGGCCCTCGTCTTTCGGCCAGACGATACCGATCCCATCGCCACCGACCGCACCATGTGCCTCGTTTCCGGCGGCAGCTTGAGCATGTCGGGCGTAGAATTGGAACTCGATCTCTCGCAGACCGCTCCCTCTGAGAATTGGTCGCTGTTCACCGTCGACCAGGCCGACGCATTGCGGCTCGAGGGAGCTTCACTAACAATCCGAAACGCGACGCTCAGCGGGGCCGCGTACCATGACAAGGTCGCCTTCTTCCGGATGGGAACTGGCTCGGGGCCTGGGCCGATGGTCATCATGCCCAAAAGCATGTTGCCTTTGCCGCCGGTACACATCTCATTGAATAACTGTGTGGCACGCGGCGAGGCGGATCTTCTCGTCGATCGCGACCTGACGCCGGTGGTCTTCAAGTGCGTGAACGGCCTGCTGGCCGTAAGCGAGCGGTTGCTGGCAGCCGGTGAAGGCGCCGCCATGCCCGACGAGGGAGTGCGCGTGCGCATCGAGCTTGACCATGTGACTGCCCTGTTGCGTCAAGGGCTTTGTCGTATTGCGGCCAGCGAGGCGGCGCCGGGCATGCCGGAAGTCGACGTGCGTCTCACCGATTCGATCGTGCTTTCGGACAGCCCCGATCCGGCACTCGTGGAACACGTCGCCACCACGGCATCCAGTTCCCTGAAGCCGGTGTTCCATTGGGAAGCCGTTGATTCGGTCTATTTCGGCTTTCCCACGTTCTGGAAGATTGGCCTGATGAGCTCGCGACCGGTCGAGCGAAAGACCTTTAGCGAATGGACGGAGTTCTGGCCCGAAGAGCACGGTACCCGCGCGCTGCCGCTCACCTGGCGGTTACGCGCTCCGCGCCAGCCGCTCAATGCGGTGACGACCGCCGATTTTGACGGGGAACGTTCGTTGGAATTGCTGCTGCCCGTCGCGGGGCCGGACGACCATCCGCCTGGCGCCGACGTTCGCTTATTGCCGGCGCCTTTGGTGGATGGTCCAACGCGCTAGTGCTCGGTCATTCGTCGATTGATGGATAGTGGCGAGTACATCGTAGGGTGGGACGAGTGAAGCGAGTCCCACCATGATTTCCACCCGGTGGTGGGACTCGCTTCGCTCGTCCCACCCTTTTCTAGGTTGGTCAAGCGGTAATTTTTCGGCGATGGACGTCCCTGATTTTTCGCACCGTGAGCGGTCGTTTTTTGCAATCGCGAAAAACGTGTCAACGGTGACGGTTAAGGTGAGGACTAAGGTTGTTAA
>DASSFG010000066.1:0-3823 GCA_035694685.1 Pirellulales bacterium | reverse complement strand
TTGGTTGACCATCAAGTCAATCTTTGAGACGCAGAGCGCGATGGGCACCTGCACCTGCTTGCCCGCCCGCACGCCTTTGATCCGCCGCAGGTCTTCGCGAAAACCGGCCAGGGCCTGCGATTGCGTCTCGCTCGGCTCGGTGGGATCGAGAAAGAAAAAAAAGCCGTCGCCGTCGAGCGCCCGTTGCCGTTGACGGTCTTCGATCGTCTGGCTGCGGATGACTTCGCCCGAGTAGTCGAAGATGTTCACCAGCACGTTCGAGGCGCCGAAGCGGTCGTGGTCGAGAAAGTTGAAGATCAAGGGGTGTGGAATGCGGCCCACCTGCGTGGCCATCGGCCCGAGTTTCTTGTTGAGGATTTCGTCGACCACCACGTCGAAGTCGTCGGAGCTGGTCGAACGGATGCGCTCGAACTGAATCACGTTGGGGTAATTGCCGCGGTTCAGCTCGCGATAGACCATGGCCAGCCAATGGGTCTTGCCGGCTTGCGGGATGCCCAGCGTGGGAAAGCAGAGCTTGACGTTGTCGCGATACATGGCCGAAAACGTAAAATCGCATTCCTCGTAGGGGTGCTCGGAAATCACGTTCTTGCAGCGGGCCATTTCCAGTCCCGGATGGGTCTCGTCGCCGAGCGGTTCGAAGGTACCCTCGCCGAGACAAAGCGGGCACGTATCGCGGGTCTTTCGCCGGCGGCTGCGCAGGCCGCGGCGAAAGGCCAGCCCGCCGGCCGTCGTCAGTCCGAGCAGCGCCCCTCCCAAGCCGCCGCGGATCCATTGCTTTTGCCGCAGGTAGGCATCGCGTTGCTCGGCTGAACGGACGGTTTCGGCATTGGCGGTGTCCAAGTCTTTGAGGTCGGCTGCAATCGCCGCGGCCACTTTCCGGGTGGTTGCCAGCTCTTCGGCTAGCCGCAAGCTGAACTGCCGCTGGCGCTCGTTTTGTTCCAACAGTCCGGCCGGCGGGCCTTCGGTTGCCTGCGAGCTCTTCCACTTATCGAACGCGGCTTTGTACTTCGCCTCGGCGGCGGCACGTTCGGCCTTGGCCTGCGTCAAGGCGGCGTCGATCTTCTCGTTCTGGTCGCGAAACGTTTGCCGCGGGACAACTTCATCGCCCATGCCCGCTTGTAGCAACCACTGGTAAACCCGATCGCCCAAAACAAAAGTGCTGAGCGTCACCAGCGTCATGATGGCCAATAGCGCGGTGAGAAATTTGGAGAGCCCCAAGGCCCGGGCACGTCCGCCGAACAGCCACCGGCGCAGCTCGTGACGGCGCTCGAGGAGCGTAATGGACGCCAGGCTGGCGATGGCAATCAGCCCGAACAACCAGAACCAGCGGTTATCGACACTCAACAGCGAGGCCATCTGGCCGGCGATCTGTTGGTTGGCCTTCACCTCATACAGTTCGAGCTGCTGATGGTAGAGGGCAGATCGCGTTTGCAGCCAGTCTTGGGCGAGCTGCTTGCGGCGGGCCGTGGCCGCTTCGACTTGCTTTTCGAGCGTGGCCACGACCGGGCCGCCGCCCTTGGCCAAAATATCTGTCAGTTCCTTGCGCTCTTCGGCCGGCAGGCCGCGTAGCAGACCGATGACACCCCCAGCGCCGCCTTGGCCAAGTTGTTCTTGCTGCCACGTGAGCGCCTCGGCCGCGGCGGAAGCCTGTGCCTCGGCCATGGCGCCGCTCACGTAATGACCGGCGAGCTGCGCGGCGTCTTTGCGAAACTGGCTCTCCAGCGCCGGTCCGACGAGGGTATTGTCTGCGCGGGCCGCGGCCGTCCCAAGCAGAACGATGCCCAGCAGGCCGTAAACGGCGAGGAATTCTCGATTCGGCATGTTTTGACGATACCACCCCCACCGCGTACTGTCAAAAAGTACACGTTAAAGCCCTGCCGGAATCAGCCTACCAGATATCGGACCAGCGCCGTGAGCCTGACAAGCCGGACACGGCCGGCATCTTGCAGCAAAGTAGCTCCGACTTTGCGTGGAGGAGGATGGTGGCCGCGTTCTTGACAACGGGAGAAAAAAGGCGACCTGGGGCGCTTGACAGCGGCTGCCGACCCGCTACCATTCGAGGATTGCAGTTTCTCCTTCCGCCGAACGTCGATTTGGTTGAAGGTGCAACGAGGTCCACGACCGACCGCCGACGACCGACCGGCAGAAGTTGCCGCACGCCGCCTGACGGCCGATCACACGGGAGGGTGTGACGATGTGGTGGTTTTTGGAAAGCGGCGCGCTCTCGCGCTCTCGCGCTCTCGCGCTCTCGGGCTCTCGGGCTCTCGCGCTCTCGGGCTCTCGCGCTCTCGCGCTCTGAGGCAATTCGCGCAGTGGCACTTGAGACGGAGTGGAGGAGTAATGTCTTGGCAACCATGCCGTCTGCCGGTTCGGTGTTCGATCAAGGCCAGAAAAAGGGGGAAACATGGTTAAGTTTTGCTTAAGGCAGCCGCTTTCCGTTTATTGCGTGTCTGACTGCTACAAAACGTGCCTTATGCGATCACTGGCAGCCTGCGCAAAACTGACTTGCCGTCTCGCACTCGTCCTTACGTTAGGATCGGGTTGCAATAGCGAGTCGGAACGCGATAAGACACTACGCGATTTGAGTTATCAGGGCGCAGCCCAAGAGTCAACAGCGCGCGAGTTGCCGACGTCCCCATTGCAACCGCTTGTATTCGAGCACGACTTCGGCGTCCTCTCGCCGAACGAGGAGCGGAGCTGGTCCGCCGACATTTTCAATAGCACTGATTGCGACTGGTCAGTGAAAGACGTGCGTTCCGCTTGCCGTTGCGTGTCGCTTTGGCTAAGCACGAAAGAGATTGCGCCGGATACTACCGCGCGCGCCGTAGTGCGCTATGTCGGCGGCGCAAAACCTGAAGACGATTGGAGAATAATCGATCTGACGTTCCACGATAAGGCGGCGCCAATAGTACAGTTCAGCGTCAAGGCGCACGTCAGGACTCCCGCAACGCCGGATCCTCTCGAACTCATCCTTCCGCGCGCGGACGAAGGCGAAGACGTGACCGGGGCATTCTCTGTCATGAATTTCTCTGGCTCTCCTTGGAGCGACGTGAAGCTGGCTTCAAGCCAAGACTGGATGCATCTCACTGCCATCAAGTCGCCCTCCATCGACGCGCAGGACGGACCGCGACCGCTCGAAGTTTGGTCAGTCACCGTCCGGTGCAGCTCGTCTGGCACAGGTGTTCTGTCCTCTCTCAACCGGGCGGTGGCCACGTTTGAGGCTCGCTACCGCAACGGTCATGGCGAAGAAGCAGCCTCGGTCGAGGTGCCGGTGTATTTTCGGGTCGAGCCGTCCGTCGCGGCGTTCCCCGCGTCGCTCGTCTTGGCCCCGCCGAAGTCTGGCAACGCAACCTCGGCGGCCATACGAATATTCGCGCGCGACGAGACTCTTTGTCCGCTCACGCCCGAGGCGATTCGAGTCACCCATGACCTGGGATCCGCGCTGACAGTGAGCGTTATTGATGCGGCGTCGGATCGTGCGGTTCTGAGAGTTTCTGCGCCGCCAGTTCCTGAGCATCGGAAGCGGGACGTTACTGGCTCCGTCACCGTCACGCTATCGCACGGCGACGGTAAAGCTAAAGTAGTTTTGGCCGTACCCGTAAAAATAGTCGGCGATTTAGACTTGTAATTCCTCATGAGCCGCCTTCAGATGAGACAACTCCCTCGACAGACACTGCGAATAGCGGCTGCCTTGGCCGCGCTCCTAATGGCCCAGGATCGCGCATTCCCAGAAGGCGCGACCGGCCGCGTCGATTGGATTTGCGGGCCCCGCTGCATGGCGGTAGTGCTCCGCTGGTTTAGCAAGGACGAGCCGATATCCGAT
>DASSFG010000065.1:0-3531 GCA_035694685.1 Pirellulales bacterium | reverse complement strand
AATCGCGCGGGCCGTTGGCCCTGCGGTTAAACGATGAGACCGTGCAATTGGTTGCGGCCAATGGCCGCGCTAGGGCGTTCCCTAAGGAAACGCGCCACAGCCGCAATGACTGAACTATAGCAGCTCGTTCAACTCATCGGCCAGCCGGCCAAAGTGAGCCAGTGCGGTGTCGACCGGCCCGGGCTGCTCCATGTCGACCCCGGCGTCGCGCAACAGGTCGAGCGGATCTTTTGAACAACCGCCCTGCAAGAACCGCAGATAATCGTCGAGCTCCTTTTTGCCGCCGCTCGCCACGCGCTCGGCCAGGGCGATGGCGGCCGACATGCCGGTGGCGTATTTATACACGTAAAACGCCCGATAGAAGTGAGGAATACGAAAACATTCCAGCGCCAGCTCGGGGTCGAGCGTAAAGTCGGGACCGAAATAAGCCTCCAGCAGCTCGCGATACACCTGCTTGAAGCGGTCGACGGTGAGCGGCTCGTTCTGCTCCGCCAGTTCGTGCGTGATCTTCTCGAACTCGGCAAACATCGTCTGCCGGATGACGGTGGCGCGAATGGCGTCGATCTCGCGGTTGATCAGAAACGCCCGCTCACGGTCGTCTGTGGCCTGGGCCATCAGGTGTTTGCTCAAGAGCTGCTCGTTGAACGTGCTGGCCACTTCCGCCACGAAGATCGTGTAGTTGTAATACTGGTAGGGCTGGTTCCGGGCAGAATAGTAGGAGTGCATCGAGTGCCCGGCTTCGTGCGCCAGCGTGAATACGTGGTCGAGCACGGTCGGCTGATAGTTCATGAGAATGTACGGATCGCCATCGTACGATCCGGAGCTGAACGCGCCGCTCTGCTTTCCCTGGTTTTCGTAACGGTCGCACCAGCGGCCCAACAACCCCGCCTTGAGTACGCGACGATAGTCGTCGCCCAAAGGGGCCAAGGAGTCGACCACCGTCTGGCAGGCTTCGTTCCAGGTGTGCCGCGTTTCCAGCTCACTCAGGATCGGCACGTACGTGTCGTAGTGGTGGATGTCGCGCAGCTTCATCTTCCGCCGCCGCAGGTCGTAGAAGCGGTACAGCGTCGGCAGATGCCGGCGGACGGAGGCGATGAGGTTGTCGTAAACCGTCGCGGGCACGTTGTCGGGAAAGAGGGCCGCCGCGAGTGAGCTGTCAAAGTTGCGTGCCCGAGCGTAAAACACGTCGCGCTGGATCGAGCCTTGCAGGGTGGCGGCCAGTGTATTCTCGTGCGCCGCGAACTGCTGGTAATACTGGGCGAAGGCCCGCTGCCGCACCGGGCGGTTTGGCGAGTGCAGCAGGGTTGAAAACGAGGCGTGGCTCAGCTCCACCTTTTCACCGCGTTCGTTTTCAACGAAGCCGAATTTCAGGTCGGCGTTGTTCAATTGCCGGAAAACCAGCCCGGCAGCGGCCGCCATTTCGCTTTGCATCGCCAGCAGCTTTTCTTCGCGATCGGAAAGCGTGTGCGGACGCTCGCGCAGCAAGCGTTCGAGCAGCAAGCGATAGGGGGCCAATTCTTTGGCCGCCAGGAGTTTTTTCATCTTGGCCGGCGGAATGGCCAGAATTTCCGGCCGAATGAAGCTCGACTCCTGGCCCGCGCGGCTGGCAGCATTGCGGTGCCGGCCGAGCATGCGCTGGTAATCGCTATTGCCGGTGTCTTCAGCGCTTTTCAAATAGGCGTATACGCCCAAGCGCTCGCCCAGCCGGTCAAATTCTGAGTCGAATTTCAGGCAGGCTGCCAAGGCCGGAGGAGAGCCGGCGAGTTTACCGCGATGCTTGCCATACTCGCCGATGCGCTTCTCCCATTTGACGAAAGCAGCTTCCCAAGCCGCGTCGTCAGAAAACAGGCTGGAGAGATCCCACGTATCGGCCGGCTTGACCTGCGTCCGGCGCGGCAGCGATTTTATTTTCGGCATCGGTGCGAAACTATTCTGCGATTTCGAGGATGACCTCAATTTCGACGGCAATGTTGCCGGGCAACGACCCCATGCCCACGGCGCTGCGGGCGCCCACGCCGTTCTCTTTGCCGAACACGTCGGCGAATAGTTCACTGAAACCGTTGATCACGGCCGGATGCTGCTGAAAACTGGCCGCGGCGTTGACCATGCCCAGTGTCTTGATCACGCGGCGGACACGATCGAGGCTGCCTAACTTGGCCCGCAACGAAGCAAGGATCGCCAAGCCGGTTTGCCGGGCCGCCTGATAGCCCCCTTGTTGATCGAGGTTTTCACCGACGCGCCCGGTAATCATCGTGCCGTCGGGCTTGAGCGGCCCGTGGCCCGATACGTAGCACAGGTTGCCGACGACCACCACGGGTTGGTAAACGCCCGCCGGCTTCGGCGCCGGCGGCAGTTCGAGGCCAAGTTCCTTGACGCGCGATTCAGCAGACACGGACGCTCCTTTCGTAATTCGGTTTGGCAGTCTTCGGTAGAAAGTAGACGGTAGAAAGTAGACGGTAGACGGGGGAAGAAATGAATGGCAGCTCAAACGTCGATGACTCGTTCCGAGGGCAAGGCGGGCAAGACGAAAATCTTGCCGTCGCCCATGCGACCGGTGCGGGCCACTTCGACGATCTTTCGGATGATCTCTTCCACTCGGCTGTCATCGACCCAGAGGTTGATCTCGACCTTCGGCAAGAAGGCGAGCGAGTATTCGCTTCCTTGATATTGGTCGAGATAGTTCTTTTGCCGTCCATAGCCCTTGACCTCGCGCACGCTCACGGCCTCTAAGGGCGCCCGCTTAAGCCCTTCGAGCACCTTTTCGGCGAGATACGGCTTTACGATGGCGACAATCTGTTTCATGCGAACGGCTTTCAGCCCCATAGGAGCAAGCGATCAGGAGGCGTTTGCCCCGATACGTCTCAGCCCGCAGCAGACGTCACTGGCACTTGACCTACGAAAAAAAACTATCGCCAGTGAGGTTCAGCGGCGGGCGCGTGACCACGTCGATGTCGCCGTTTACCTGCGTGCGGCAGGCGAGGCGCATCTTGTCTTCGTTGCCAATGAACGCGAACAGGGCGGGCGTGAGCGGGTTGAACTTGAAGGTGAACTTTTCGATCGCTCCCATCTGGCTGGTGTTTTCCATGCCTTTGGTGATCAAGACGCGGCAAGTGCCACAATGACCAAAGCCATGACAATTGACGATCTCATTCACCTTGGCCCCATAGCCATTCATGCCGTTGTAAAGCTTGACGCCTGCCTTCATGGCTTCGGTGCGCAGGTTCGCGCCCACCGGCACTTCCACCTGTTTCTTCTCGTTCACGAAATTGACAATCGGCATGGCACCCCCATACGAGGTTTTGATACTTGGCTGCTTCGTTCAGAACGGCGATTTTACTCGTTCTCACGCCCGTGTGGAAGCGGGTCGGCCGTGACTTCCCACGGCAGTTTGCTCAAGAATGTGGGGTGGGGACTGGCGAGCGGAGTGAGCGCCGGCGCACCATTTCAATGACAAATGACGAAATCCGAATGGGGCTGTCACGACTGCGTTCGTCATTCGGGCTTCGTCATTCTTTCGTCATTCGTCATTCG
>DASSFG010000064.1:0-6686 GCA_035694685.1 Pirellulales bacterium | reverse complement strand
GCTTCACCCAGCCACGCAGGTGTTCGAAGAACAGCCGGCCGACGGCCAAACGCCCGCGCGTTTCGCGTTGCTCGATCACGACGAAATCCGCCGCCGCGCACAGCCGAGCACGCGCCGCACTGCGGCCTGAGCTCACGCCAGACTTGGCGGCGGTGCAATCGTTTAACCGCAGGGCCAACGGCCCGCGCGTCGTTGGACCACGCTTGAGCCACCGACGCTGCAACAAAGCAGCGTTCCGCCGTATCCATGGCGCTGAAATTTCCAGGTATAATGCCGAGCGCGGGACGGTGGCCCTGCAGTTAAACGCTTGTCTGACAAAGTGCAACACAACGGTGGCGGAATCCGCTCACATGGCCGAGTCCATAAACACAAAATCTGTCGAAGGGCGACGGAAACTCCGCTTCAACCGACTCGACGACGTGGTGGCCGACGCGGAGAAGCTCGTCGCTTCGCCCGATACGAGAATGCTGGGCAATTGGCCGCTCGATCCACTGTTGATGCACCTGTCTACCGCCATCAACCATTCGATCGACGGTATATCGGCCAAAGCGCCTTGGTTCATACGGATGGCGGCGCCTCTCTTCAAGCGACGCCTCTTGACCCAGGGCATGTCGCCCGGCTTCCAGTTGCCCAAACGGGTTGAACCTGGCTTTTTCCCGGCCGCTGGCTCACCACAGGCAGCCCTGGAATGTTTGCGGGCAGCCGTCGCTCGCACCCGCAACGAGCAAATGACCTCGCGGCACCCGGTTCTCGGCAAGCTGACGAACGAGGAATGGACGCAACTCCACCTGCGTCACGCCGAGTTACACCTCAGCTTTGCCGTTCCGGAGTAGATCGCCCTCGGCGATTCAAAACACTTCCATCACATGGTGACCGCCATGAGCCGGATTGCCAATCAATCGCTGTGCCTTGCAATCGACCACGAAATCGAGCAATTCCAGAGGCACCTGGCCGATGAGAACGGGAAACAAATCGTCGATCTCACCGACATCCAAGGCGCATTCCCGGTCGTCGATCGTCAGCCAAACTGCGCTGTACATGGGCATTTGCACCGGCCCGCCGATGCCGCGTGATTCTCGCGTTCGGTAGTGGCGGAGCCCCAACTGCCGGATCAGCCGTTTCGGCAACAAGAGGGTGGTCGCTCCGGTATCGACGAGCGCATCGTTGACGACGACCGAGCGCACCTGTTCCGGCGGCAAGACTCCCTGTTCGCGGTTCTCGACGTCGACGAGGTTTTCGATTCTTGCCGTGACGATCACCTTGCCCATCGCTTTTTGCTCCATAACGTTCTCCGCTCTGATGGATGGTCACGGCCTATATTCATTTCTATTAAGCCAATTCGACCACTCACCAATAGCATAACCCATTGCCTTCGGCGGTAACACTCTAGCGACCCAAGTCGAGTGCAGGCGTTAGCCTGTGCTCGGCACGAATCGAAACCAAGCCCAGAAACCAACAGATTCCTTCTCTGCTCCTGATGGCTTCTGCGAGACTGTGTAAAATCAGGGTGCGGCCCAATCGTTTGCATCAGTTTCAAGGAATTTTTATGGCGCGATCACTCTTCAGATGCGTTAGCGTTTTTGCAGCCGCACTCTGCTTGGCTCTACCGGCATTCAGTGAGAATTCGTTTCCGGTGCCTACTCCCGGTGAGGCGCGCATCCGGCAGGCGCTGTGCGAACCAACGAGCTTCGATTTTGCTGAAGAGTCGCTGAGCGCCTTGGCGGAATTTGTCGGCGAGCGACACCACATACAGGTGCTCCTGCACGAAAGAGCGCTGCGCAACATCGGGGTTGACGGCAGCGATGGGATCACGATTCGCGTACGTGACATGCCGTTGCGTTCGGCGCTCCGCCTGACGCTGTGCCAACACGATCTGACGTTCGTTGTCCGTGACGGCTACCTGCTCATTACGAGCCGTGCGGAAGAGGAAACGATGAAAGAAGCACGCGTCTACCCCGTAGGTGACCTGGTGACGGGCGCGGGACAGCCGATTGCCGACATCGCAGCCCATTATGAATTACTGGCCACGCTCATTCCGGTTACCGTGTCGTCTTACAGTTGGCAATTCAGCGACCGTCCACCGCGCCTGGACACATTCCAGGCGGGACGCGCCTTGGTTGCCTATCAAAGTCAAACGATTCACGAAGAGATCGAGTCGCTTTTGGCCGCGCTCCGCGCAGCTCGCGACGACCAAGGTAAGCTCGCCGAACCGCCGGGTCCGACGCACTCTGAACCACAGAGCGCCTTGCCCAAGCGGCCTACGGAAGCCTATCCGCGACCGAACAAGACGCAACAGGAGATCGCCCAGAGGCTATCGGCGCGAACGGAGCTTCAATTTCATGAGGCGCCGCTCGTTCAATTGCTCGATGAACTGCAACGGGTCCATCAGATTCAGGCCGTGATTGATCGCGATGGTCTTGGGAATGCCGGCATTTCTTTAGACGTGCCGATCAACTTTCACTTGACTGGATTGACGCTGAGAGAAGCTTTGAACAGCATTCTGTCCGAGTTAGACCTGACGTACATCCTTCGCGACGACGTGTTGTGGATTACATCGAAGGACATCGCCGAAAACATGACGACGACGAAAGTTTACCCCGTACTTGATTTGATAATCACATCGGATTCGAAAGAGTCGGCGCGGGGCGAGTATGATTCGTTGGTGCAACTCATCGTTGCAAACATCTCGACCACGACCTGGGACGACGGCGATGAAGGCTCCGTCATGGCGTATCCTCCGGCAGGTGCGATCGTCGTCCGGCAAACTGCCGAGCGTCACAATGAAGTGCAGCGATTGCTCGACGCGCTACGTGCCGCCCATGACCTTGCGGAAACGGAGCGGTAAGGCCCCGCTGAAACGTCGCTAGGGATGTTTGCCCGACATGGAACTGCTGCGAGGTCGCTTCATGAAGGCGACCACTTGGCCATAGTTCTCGCCAGAGATGCAATCCAGATTCTCATGTTCGATATCTTCTAGCGAACCAAGTTTGCTCGTCCAACGTCCGGTCGTTCCGGCCGCTATTCATTCTCAGCGGCGCATTTCAACCACGCGGCCGACATGGCGGCAATATCTCCTCGATCGGATGGCGGCACAGGATCGACACCGCCGGTCAAGCAATGGAGCGCCCAAAACCAGTGGTCCGGCTCCTTTTCAAGCTCCTCAATAATCCAAGGAATGGCAATCGGCCCTAGGGCGATGATCTGTTGGTAGGCCGGATGCATGGCCAAATCCATTGCCGAAGACGAAGGGCTTTCGAACGACTTCCACTCGCGGACCAAGCGGTCGAATCGCGACTTGCTTTCCGAGACGTCAGGACAAATAACCGAGCGCATCATGGAACCTCCGCTCTTCAGCATAATCAATCACGGCCCAAAGCGAAAACGGTGCGTCTTTCTTTCCAGAGATATAGCAGGTAGTGGGCGGACTTAGATAAAATGCGTGCATGGTGCCGCGCACGGTTTTGCTGACGCTTGTTTGGGCATGTCTGGCTTGTCAGACGTGTTTCCCCGCCGAATCTTCGTCGCCGTCGTTCGCCGGCGAGGTGCTGCCGCTGTTGCGGGCACGGTGCGTCAAGTGCCACGGACCCGCGAAGCGCGAGGCAAAGTTGGATCTCAGTCAGGCCCGCGGCCTCGTACTGGGCGGCGAAAACGGAGCGGTCGTCGATTTCACGTCGCCGCTTGCCAGCTTGCTGTGGCGACGGATTGCGGAGGACGAAATGCCGCCCGAGCAGCCGTTGTCAGCCAACGAACGGCAAGTCATTGAGCGGTGGTTGAAGGCAGGCGCCGAGGGTCTGCCGCGCTTGGCCGTATCGAACAACGACACAGAGCATTGGGCCTTTCGTCGGCTGGTTCGGCCTCAGCCGCCCGAGGCGGACGGCGCCGAGACTGAGATCGACCGTTTCTTGCTGGCCGAGTTGACAAGCAAGGGGCTTTCATTCTCTCCGCGAACGGACCGCTACGTGCTCGTTCGCCGGCTCTGTTTTGATCTGACCGGTTTGCCGCCCTCGCGCGGCGAGATTGAAGCTTTCGTCGCCGATCCTCGCGCCGATGCTTACGAGCGGCTGGTCGATCGCTTCCTGGCGTCGCCGCACTATGGCGAGCGGTGGGGCAAATGGTGGCTCGACGCCGCGGGGTACGCCGACAGCAATGGTTACTTCAACGCCGATACCGATCGGCCGCTCGCCTACCGCTATCGCGATTACGTCGTGGCCTCGTTTAATGCTGATAAGCCCTTCGACCAGTTCGTGCGCGAGCAACTTGCCGGCGACGAACTGGCTGGCTATCAGCCGGGCGCCGCAGTTCAGCCCGAGCAGGTCGAGTTGCTCGTCGCCACGCATTTTCTCCGCAATGCACAGGACGGCACCGGCGAAAGCGACGGTAATCCGGACGAGGTTCGGGCCGATCGGTACAGTGTGCTGGAGGGGACGGAGCAAATCATCGGTTCCTGCCTGCTCGGGCTGACGCTGCAATGTGCCCGCTGCCACGACCACAAGTTCGAGCCGATCAGCCAGCGCGATTACTACTCGCTGCAAGCGATTCTCGGCGCGGCGTTCGATCCCGATCGTTGGATCAAACCAAACGAACGCGAAGTGAATACGGCCACGCCCGAGGAATTGGCCGCCTGGGAAGCGCGCGCTCGGGCAATCGACGTGGCGATCTCCGAGCGGCGGCGCGAGTTTGCCGCCTGGGTGCGCGAGCAGCGTCCGCACGGAAGGGTACTGTTCGAAGACCATTTCGACGCGGCGGACCAGCTTGCCGCGCATTGGAGCAACTCGGCCCCCGGTGACGACTCGCCGGCCGGCGCCTCGCCCGTGGTGGTCGGCGGCGACGGCGCTCCCGCCGCCGTGGTGCGCGACCAGGCTTTGCAAATCGTGGAATCGTCCAGTGGCGGCAATCGTTGGCTATCGACGGTGGAGAGCTTTGACTGGGCGCCCGCGGGAGTCGGCGCCACGATGCAGGTGACGTTCGACCTGGTTGCCGATCAGTCGCCCGGCGGAGGGAAACCGGCCGACCGCATCGGCTACTATGTTTCGCTGCACGACTACGACGACAATTCGGACCGGCCGGGCGGTAACGTTCTCTTCGACGGCAATCCGGCAGGCGGCGCAGCCGTACACGTCGATTATCCGGGAGCCGATTCACGATCTGTCGGGCAGATCGGCGCCCAGGGTTACCAGCCTGGCCACAACTACGGCGTGCGAATTACGAATTCGGGCGAGGGGCGTTATCTCGTCGAGCACCTCGTCGACGGCGTGGCCGAAGAGAAGACGGTCACGCTCGAGCGCGCCGACCTTACGGGCGGCGGGTTCGGCTTTGAGTTCTGCTGCGGGCGCAGTTTCATCGTCGATAATGTCGTGATCGAAGCCGGCCTGCCGCCAGAGTCATCTGCTGACGTGGCCGCATACCAAGGTAACGTAAAGGAAAA
Organism: Pirellulales bacterium; assembly: GCA_035694685.1. GTDB lineage: Bacteria > Planctomycetota > Planctomycetia > Pirellulales > JAICIG01 > DASSFG01. Next base: position 1,261 of record DASSFG010000064.1, on the reverse strand, counting down.
ACGCCAGGCGCTGGAAGCAGCGATTGCCGATCTGAACCGCACGCGCACCGACAAGCCGGGCCGCACGGCGGTGCTGGTCGATGTTGCCGAACCGCCATCCGATTGGCACCTGCTGGTGCGGGGCAATTATGGCCAGCGTGGCGAGAAGATTGAGCCCGGCGTACCGGCCGCGCTCTCAGAACCGTCGAATGAGTATCGAGCCATTGCCAGCGCCGCCACCAGCGGCCGACGCTTGGCCCTGGCAAGATGGCTGACCGGGCCGAATTCGCGGGCCGCGTCGCTCTTGGCCCGCGTCACTGTGAATCGCGTTTGGCAGCAACACTTTGGCGTCGGCATTTGTGCCACGCCCGACAATCTGGGATTCAGCGGCAGCCCGCCCTCACACCCCGATTTGCTCGATTACCTGGCCTGCGAGCTGATCGACGGCGGCTGGAGCATGAAACGTTTGCAGCGGGCGATCGTGCTCTCAACGGCCTACCGGCAGTCGAGCCGGCCGCGCGAAGAGGGCTTGCGAAGCGATCCCGACAACCGGCTGCTATGGCGGTTCCCTTTACAGCGGCTCGACGCAGAAAGCGTGCGCGACGCGGCTTTAGCTATCGCTGGCCAGCTCGATACGACGATGGGTGGCCGCTATGTGCCCACGCATCGCAACGCCGAAGGTGAAGTTGTCGTGGATGAAGGTCAGCCGGGGGCCACGCGACGCAGCCTCTATCTGCAGCATCGCCGCACGCAAATGCTTAACCTATTGGAGGTGTACGACGCTCCTTCGCTGGTCTACAACTGCACACGGCGAAGCCAGGCGACTATTCCCCTGCAATCACTGAGCTTGCTGAACTCGGTCTTCGCGGTCGAACGAGCGAGAGCGCTGGCCCGGCGATTGGCCGCGGACCAACGAGGCGATATCATTCGTGATGTGTTCCTGCTCGTTGCCGGCCGCCCACCGCGCGACGACGAGCGTGCGGCTGCCGAGCGCTTCCTGCAATCACAGCCGGCCGCCTACGCCGGCCGACAAGACGCCGCGGACCAAGCACTCGCCGATTTCTGTCAGATGCTGTTGGCCAGCAATGCCTTTTTATATGTCGAATGAGTAGGGTGGGACCGGAGTGCGCGACATGAAGCTGTAGATATGAAGACGCTTGTTGCGTGTTTTGTTCTCAGCGGCGAATGTTTTTGCCTAGCCCAGGCATTTATGCCTGGGTAGCCAAGGTGCAATCCTATTTTTCCGCACGTGACCGCGTCGAGGGCCGCCTACGGCGGCCCT
>DASSFG010000063.1:0-7642 GCA_035694685.1 Pirellulales bacterium | reverse complement strand
GTGCGCACAGGTCGGCCTGAGGAGCGGATTGACTTTCCCTGCCCAGACGCTGGTTTTGGCGGAGGAGCGCTTGCCCTCAGTCCCAGTGAGGGGCTGGTGCTGTTCTCGTATTTCTCTGGTCAAAGTGAAGAATCATATCGGTTGATTTCAGCGGGGCCGCAGTTGCGCGAGCTGGGCTCTTGCCCCTATCTCTTCGGCGAAGCCGCCAGCTACGCATTCTCATCAGACGAGCAGTTGATGCTGATGGCTCTCCCCCACATCCTGTATTCCCTGGGAGCTGGACCATCTGCAGGAGGACCAGTCTGGCAATCTCTGCCTTGACTTTGGACTACAACGCCTGGAAGAGCTGGAAGGCCGCTAGCCCATGTGCCGCTGAGATCGAAAACCAGATGACCACCGGCATGGCCCATTTGCGCGGTCGTTGGCGCCGATTTCTTGCCGATACTCCTTATCGCCGCCTTGGGCATGATTGTTGATCCGGCCGCTTCACCGCTAGGCACATGACATCGCGGCGGAACGTGCGGTTTGCATGGCGGTCGATGCCATCTCCGCAGGTTCGAGCGACGGGGGGCTGCAAGAAGACTCATTTCAGCCCGTTGAAGTCAAATACCTCTTCGCCCGACTCGGCATCCCAACAACGCACGAAGCAAGCTTCGCATCGATTGTCCCGCTCGCCAGTAAGAATACGGCGGCCGTCATTGGAAAACACAGCGAGTGAGATCGCGTACGCATGGCCGCCGACCAGCTTCATCAATTCGTTGCCGGTTTGGGCATCCCAGACGCGGGCTTCGGTACCGAGCTGGCCGCCGCCCGTGACAAACCGCCGGCCGTCCGGGCTAAAGCCGCAGCATGTGCCCTCTACCATCAACTGCTTTTCTTTGGTGGCAAGATTCCAAAGGGCGACATGCTCGCCGCCAACCAGTAGTCTCTCTCCGTTGGGCGAGAGCGAGATGCTGCGAAGATGACTGCTAAATGGTTCGACCGCGAGGGATTCGCTGTGAGCCTGATCGAGCTTGGGCGAGTCATCTGCGATGTTCCAGATAACCGCGCGATGGTCGAGGCCAAGGGTGGCCAGCCGACTACCGTCTTGAGAAAAAGCAAGGCCGCACACGATACTCGAATGGCCGCTACTCTGCGCGATTGGGTCGGCCCGCTCGCTCGATACATCCCAGATCGATACGGTGCCATTTATCCCTCCCACGACGACATATCGCCCGTCGGGTGAGAAAGCGGCCAGAAACGCTCCACCCGGCACCGTCCATTGGCGCCGCTTGCTCTGGCTTGCTATGTCCCACAACAAGACGGTTGGCGAATTCGCCTGCTGAGCTTTCGGCATCGGCACTGTCACCAACGAGGTTCCATGTGGCGAAAGAGAATAGCCGCGATATGCCTGCTGCGGTTCGGGCACCAGCGTCGCAATGATTTGGCAACCGCGCTGGGTATCGGCAATTTGGGCTCCGCTAAACACGCCACCAACCAAGACTGCATGGCCGTGCTTGGCGATGCTCGCAAACTCGACACCAGGGCTGAACTCGGCCTTCGCTATCGGGGCCCGGTCCACCGCGCCCTCTAGTTCTCGGCGCGCCTCTCCTATCGTCGTTTCGAAGTCATTAAAGGCCTCCAAGTCGACGTCCTGGCCTAGCCTGTCCAAGATCTCCTTGGCGGCGTCGTTGCGACCCGCCAGCCATGCGACGCACGCCGCCCGCGAATCCCACCGTCGGGTCAGCTTCGGAGTGACCTCGCCGCGCTCGCGGTAACCCGCCAGCAACTTTTGATAGTCGTCATAAATCCCGTCCAAATGGTAGACGTCACGGCGATCACCAATTTCTGATCCGATTTCCTTTAACGCCAGATGGAACTGCCAGGGCACATCCGTGTCGAACCTCTCTGTGGCGAGGCATTCGCGCCCAAAGGCGAGCATTTCCTTGTGATTGCCTCCCCACCGTGGACGCAAAGCCCAACGCAAACGTTCATAAGCATCGCGCAAATCGAACTGTGCCGCCACTGCCTCGTCGAACCAGAAGCGAGGGCCCTCGTTCGCGATGCCTCCGATGCCCATCGTCACTCGGATCAGCTCACTCGCCGGCTCGGGGCATTCGGGATGCTCTTCCCAGCACTGCAACAACAAAATGCGAGCCTTTTGCAGATGGGCATCGAAGCCCCGCCAGCCCTCTTCGGTGACGGTATCGGCATAGCCGCCGCCGCGCAGTTTCCAGGCGCGCTCGATGTGCCAGATGCCCTGAATCAGCCGCACGAACCAAGGATCGGCCTCCGGCGCTGCCTCAAGTCGCCCGACCAGCTCCCCCAGGTATCTACCAAACAGGCCGCGCATTTCCGACCGAAAGCGAGCGACGTAAAAACGCCGTTCATCGTCCGTCAGCGGCTCACTAATGGCCGCGGCAAAACCGTCCATCGCTTGCTTCAAACCAACCGGCTGCCAACGAGAGAGGCGAGACATCGCCTCGGCGTGTGCCAGATAAATGCGATACGTGATCGCAGGTGGGTAGCCCGAGTCGGCTAATGTTTCGATCGGTTGGAGGATGGGTGCCGCGTTGGCTGCATTCTCCGGCTGATCGACGTCGTCGTGGCTGCGAAACAAACTGTAGCGAACGAGCCAATCGTCGCAGCCGTCGTCAATGAGCCGCCGGCCGGTATCTCGCAGCGCCGCGCGACGATCTGCCTTGTCGGCGTTGGCCACGAATTCGTCAATCCATAGCGCCGCGTCACCCCGCCACGAGGCATCAGGTTTCGCGCACCGCTGAAAGGACGTGTGTAACAAGTCGTGAACCCACACATTGTATTTGCCCATGATTTTGGCCATGGTTGGGGCAGATGACTTTCCATCGAGAGCGACCAACGGCCGTTCTTCGCGGGCCATTACCACGAGCTGCGCGATGCGATTCGCCGCGGCTTCTTCGTCTGGGGTCAATTCCGGCGATAGCTCGACCGGTTCGAGCACGTCACAGGCTGCCAGCACAGGCAGCCCCGGGTCATTCTCGGCAACTGCTGGACGGGGCACAATCACCCGGTAGCGCTCGCCGCGCCACGAACGAAGGGCGTATCCCCATGCCAGTACGCCCATGACAAGGACGGAAATCAACAGAATCTGCCTTCGCTTGGCGGACTTCACCAAGGCACCTCTTTAAGCTGATCGGCACACGGCTTTATCCTACAGAAGCCATCTAAACTAGGGTCGCCAGCGGACAAAGTCAAATCACGTGTGGTGCCAAGCGATCGGCAATGACGTCGGCTAGGATCAAGTCTTGCTAACAGTCAGTTTGCCCGGGCGGTCGATGCCACCGCCAGCAGTTTGGCAGATTTGTGGTGGGCTCTCGTACGAATCGCCACCCTCGTCCCGAACGCGAACGCAGCTTTATTGTCTTTAGTAATGCAACCTTAGCCCAACCTCGGACGAAACTATGACGCCGCGCCCCTGCATTATCGGTCTCGACGCCCCGGAAGTCTCTGCGCTTAAGGCTAAGCTGGCCGAAGACGGCCTGCAAGCGGCCGGCGTCGGCAAACGTGGCATCTATCGCTGGGGACGTAAACTGGGCGTCCGCGAGCCCTGGCTGCCCGGCGACATCTTGCCGGTGGAGCGCGTCAACGTGCGTCTCCCCTCGACCACGCGCATCTTCAACCATCACACGGCCGTGATCGACGAAGTGAATCGCGATTTCATCGTGGTGCTGCACCAAAACTCGCTGCCTGCACACGCGGTCTATGTCACCGCTGCACCATCACGGCGATGCGCCGGCGAAAGATTCGCTGCTCGTCGCTAAGAATGATCTTGAAGCTCGTCGCCCAGTTGCTTGCGGTGCGTTTCTGCGGCGAGCCAGACGGATACCAGCGTGATGGCCGAGAGAACGATTAGGTATGCGGCGATCGGCCAACTCCGGCCGCGAGCCCATTCCAGCAACGACATCGAGATCATTGGCGCCAGGCCTCCGGCCAGAGGCGAAGCCAACTGGTAGCCGATCGAAGCGCCTGTGTAGCGGACCTCTGTGCCGAAGAGTTCGGAAAAGAATGCCGCTTGAGGCCCGTACATCGCTGCCACAATCACTAGGCTGACGATCGTCGCCAAACCGATCCATATCGGGTTCCCCGTGTCGACCAACCAAAAATACGGGAAGGCGAACGCGGCCAGACTCACGGCGCCGCCGAGGTAGACCGGGCGTCGACCGACGACGTCCGACAGCAGCCCGAACATGGGGATCGTAAAGAACTGCACGACCGAAGCGATCAGCACGCAGTTCAAGATTGTGCTTCGCGGTTTGTGTAAATGCTGTGTGCCGTACGTGAGCACGAACACGCTGAACAAGTAGAAAGAGGCGTTCTCTGCCAAACGAGCCCCGATCGCCAGCACGACGTTGCGCGGATAACGATTGAGCACATCGAAGAACGGCATGGCAGCTTCTGGTTTTTGTTCACGCACCTTGGCAAACAACGGACTCTCGAGAATTTGCAGGCGAATGAACAACCCAACGGCGAGCAAGGCGATGCCCAGCAAGAACGGCACTCGCCAGCCCCAGCTCGGAAAGGCTTCATTGGGCAGCAGCGAGAACAGATTGAAGACCGCATTGGCCAACAGCAACCCTGCCGGCACTCCCGCCTGAACCCAACTCGCGTTAAGCCCGCGCCGTCCGTGGTGCCCGTGCTCGACCACCATCAGCACGGCGCCACCCCATTCGCCCCCAACACCAAAGCCCTGCACAAACCTCAACGCGGCCAACAACACCGGCGCGGCAACGCCGATCTGCTCATACGTCGGCAGGACACCGATGAGAAACGTCGCCGTACCCATTAGCATTAGCGTGGTAACCAACATCGACTTTCGGCCCATCCGATCGCCGAAGTGTCCGAACACGACGCCCCCCACCAGTGGAGCAAAAAAGCCGACGGCGTACGTGGCGAACGCGGCCATCGTGCCGGCAAACGGATCGAGCGTCGGAAAGAACAGCCGATTGAACACGAGCGCCGCCGCCGTCCCGTACAGAAAGAAATCGTACCACTCGATCGTGGTCCCGATAAAACTCGCCAACACGACGCGCCGAACTGAGTTCACAGAGACCGAATAGACTCAGGCCGGCGCCCTTCCGTGCCGGTGGCACGCAAAGTACAATGCCCTCGACCTTCATCGCAGATGCGGGTGCAGTCAATGCAATAGTAGGGCAGCGATGACCCGAATTTGCGGACGAGCGCTTCTACCAAGCGCCCTGTTCCACTGCTCGCGCCGGCCGGCAACATCTTCGGCCAATGGATCGCCTTTGTTTTGTTTCGACTTGCATGAACGAATCAACCGAGCGGATTGCGGTCTTCACGCCCGAAGTATTTGAGGTAGCCGACCTGGACAAGGCCAAAGGGGTGATTCTCACCGGCGAGCCAGGCACCACAACCGATGAGCGGTGGGCGAAGGAAACTCCTTTTCTTGCTGCAGACATCGCTGAGCAGTTGGCCCTTAACGCCGAGAGCCGCGTGCTGGACTATGGATGTGGCATCGGGCGCATCGCCAAGGAATTGATCGAAAAGTGTGGTTGCCGCGTCATCGGCGTCGACGCCAGCCGTGCAATGCGCGAGCTGGCACCCGGCTATGTTTTGTCAGATCGCTTCATCATCTGGTCACCGGAAGTGCTTGAGCAAATGCTCAAGCGGGGCTTGCAGTTCGACTGCGCCATCTCCCTCTGGGTGATCCAACATGTTCTCGATCCTGAACACGTGATTCGCCAGATCGAAAGCTCGCTGCCGGCCAGTGGACTGTTTTACGCCTTGAATCAACGAAGTCGTTGCGTTCCGACCGATCAGGGTTGGGTGAGCGACGGTTTTGACGTTTTGACGGCTTTAGCGGCAGTCTTTACCGAGCTCGATCGCTATCCCTTGCCAGATTCTGTGGCGACACCCCTTCTAGCAAATCAATCATCGATCCAAGTGCTTCGACGCCGCAGTTGAGCGCGGTTTCGGCGGCAAGGTGCCGCCGGAGCTCGCCGCCTGACTGCACCTCGAGAGAGCGTGCCTTGGAATAATAACAATGCGGAGCATGCACTGAAACCGGATTCTGGCCTCGCACGACGAGCGGACCCGTTATTGGCGTAAACGGCGAGAGCTGGCAATCAATCAACGCGACTTTGACCAGGGGAGGACGTGGCCTGTGTGGCGGTAGAACCCTCTCCCAATGACTTTGCAAGCACCGTCGAGTTCGGCCCTATCAGAGAAAACCGAGCCTGACCGTGCGGCAGAGTCTGGTTTGGGCAGACGCCTACTACGGCCGACTTCGTCCCCATAAGCCCACGCGCCCTGCCTTTATCAGCCGCTTTGCGTTCCAACTATGTCGGTGGCTTGGGCGTCATGTCGTACAACCGCAGGACGCTGTCGGTATGGGCGACCACCAGGCGGTTCCCGTCAGGGTGTAGCGCTAAATCGCGTGCGCCGGCCGGTAACTTGAACGTAAAGAAGGGTTCCGGCTGCTGTGGTCTATAAAACCACAATGTTCCGCCATGTTGTCCGCCGGCCACCGCCACGATGAACCCGGCCGGATGGAAAGCCACCGACCAGGCCACGCCTTGAAAATGCTCCTTTGGCCGCAAAACTTGTTTGCGCTCGCCGGTGGCCCAGTCGAACAAGACCACTACGGCGTTGCCAATGCCGGCGAAAGCGTTGGTCACTTCCGTAACGCCTGCACAAGCCAGCCACGCGCCGCCAGGGCTGAATGTCATGCCGCGGGCGCCGCCGATATCAGCATGAAACGTCGGGTCGTATTTCCAAAGCAGCGAAGCATCGAGTTGCCGCACTGGAGCGCCCGACGATAGATCCCAATGCTTGACGACACCTTTCAGGTCGCAGCTTGCCAACTGGCTGCCGCTGGGATGAAAGGCGGCGTTATAGACGTGGCAATCGTGGCCGGGCAGTTCTCGCACCAATTTCCCATCAGCGGCGCTAAAGAGCCGCACCAGGCGGTCGTTGCCGCAGGTGGCGAAAGTGGTGCCGTCGGGACTTGCAGCCACTGCCCGCAACCAGCCTTGATGCGCCGCAACCTGCCACGCAGGCGGCGCGATTCCTTCCGTGGCCAATCGCCAGACGCAAAACTTGCCGGCGTAGTCTCCGCTAGCCAAGAGTTCGCCGCTGGGTTGCAGGGCGATGCCGCGCACCCAGCTCTCGTGACCGGCGAGCTCCAGCTTGGCGTCGCCCTCGAGGTCCCACCGTACGACGAGATTGTCTTGCGCGCCGGTGAATGCGAAGCGTCCCGTGCGATCGATGCGACAGGCAAACAGCGGACGGCTGTGTTTGAACTCTTTAACGAGCCTCACTTGCGTCGGATCAGGGGTGGGCGGGCCAGACGCCGCTGGTTGATCGTTTGTCATGCCAGCAGCTCCTGGATGGCTCCGCCCGCCGGATCGCCAATCGGAATCGGACGATTCAACCCAGGATAGTTGGCGGTCGAGTCGACGCCCAAGGCCCGCAAGTAGGTATGAAAGAGGTGTCGGGCATCGACTTCGCGATCGGTGACGGCCGTGCCGTTGTCGTTGGTCTTGCCCACGACCGCTCCCTTTTGCAGTCCGCAGCCGGCCAACGCCACCGACCAGGCCTTTGACCAGTGGTCGCGGCCAAACAGATAATTGATGTTGGGCGTGCGGCCAAACTCCGACATCAC
>DASSFG010000062.1:0-9188 GCA_035694685.1 Pirellulales bacterium | reverse complement strand
GGCGGCTGACGCAACGCGAAAAAGAGGAGCGACGGACGAGGTTGTCGCGGCAAGGCGATTTAGCGGTCAATCATCGCTCAACCGGGATAAACCCGGATCGGGGCGGAACAAAACCAATGCGAGATTTGGTTCATGGCGCTGCTGATTCGGTGAGCGTCTCGACCATGCCTCGCCGTATGTCAGGCTTTCTAGCCAGACAACCTCCCGAGTGCTCGCGGGGTCTGCACAATCTGCGTCAGGCTGGAAAGCCTGACCTACATATGGCATCTCGTTACACCGACTCAGGCCCGACTGACTTCTCGTCGACGCTAGGCACCCGATCGGCGACGCCGCTGTGACCATCGCCGTTGGGCTTGGAATCGCCGTTGCCGCCCAGAGCGCTCGGCGAGCTTAGCGGCGTATTACCGCCGGTGCCCGTCAAGTCGCTGAAGTCGGGGAACGGCGGAAAGCCGCCGAAGTCGCTTACCGGTGCGGACGGTGCCGGCGGAGGCGCTTCTACTTTCTCCGGCGCCGGACGTGGAATCGGCGGGGTAAGGCCGCGGGAACGGAACTGCTCGCCGACCCAGTCGAGCCATTCGGCTGAGGGGAGCTCGTAGGGACGGAATTTCTCGAACTTGCCCAGCTCTTCGCTGTGGAACAACGCGCGTTGTTCGCCCAATCGGCTGGCGATCGGCGAGTCGATCAAGGCACTCGAATCGTTGGGGCTCATCTGGAAGAGTACTCGCAACTCCACTTCACGCAGCGCTTGGCGGTCGAACGTGCGCTGCATGTTCGTTACGCTGTCGCACCAGGCCAATACGTGGATGCCCAGGTTCGGGCCCTCGCGCATGATCGTTACAAGCTGCTGAGAGGGCGTCGCTTCCTCGCTGCGCGAGAAGCCAAAATCGTCTTCCTTCTTGCGCAGGTCGCGGAACCGCTGCAAGTCGTGAATGATCACGTACCAGCCGGGCAAGTCGCCCAGATTGCCCTGCTGGCGGCGAGCCACTTCGTCGGCCACTTCCTTGATGATCGATACGGCGTCGCGCTGAATGCCCACGCGCGACTCGTGTGGCAGAGTTTTGGCCACGCGCTCGAACGTGCCCGCGTTGGCGTGCTCGGGCGGAGTGCCGTCGAGCACGAAGAACCGGGCGCCGTCCTTTTCACCATGGGACGGCATAAATTGGGCCGCCAGGCTGATCTGCGCCGCCGCCAGGATCGCCATCGCCTGCAAGTCGTTTTGTCCGATGAGCAGCAGGTTTTGTCCGCTTTGCCGCCGCAGCACCGCCGACGTCGGCTCTTTGATCGCCACCGGATCGCCCAGCCAGGCCGTGGCCGGCATCCTCGAATCAACCGGCCAGGTGGGGGCGCGCAGCAGCTCGTCGAGCAAGGGATTTTTGTCGAGTTGGCCGGGCACGTTGCCTTCAAACACGATCAGCGGATATTGCGTGCCGTTGCGCTGCTCGCGCACGTAAGCCTGAATGCGCAGGTGCCACTGCTCTTTGTCTTCGTCGGGCAAATAGGCCACCTGGAAGGGATGGTTGGCGTCGGGCAAGCCGCCCGCGTCGTTGTAGATGGCTTCGCCGGGCCGCGACAGCAAGCGGGCCGCCTGGTTCTCTTCACTCAGAATGAGGTGGGCGTCGGCATCGCTGCACTGCAAGGCGATGCGCACGCCCATCTGGCCCAGCGTGGTGCGGGCGAGCGAGTAAGCGCCGCCCAAGGTCTGCGAACCCAACAGCACGTGCATGCCGAAGGCACGGCCCTGACGCACCAGCCGGTCGAACAACAGGCCGACTTCTTGGGCCAACTTGTCGTCTTCGACGAAGAACTCCTGAAACTCGTCGATGATCAGCAAGATGCGCGAGAGCTGCTGGCCGGTGTTGCGGCGGTAGCCCGCCACGTCCTGAGCGCCCGCGTCGCGGAATTTTTCGCCGCGCACGCGCAGCTCGGCGTCGAGCCGCTGCAAGACGCTCAGGCCGAATTCGCGATCGCTTTCGACCGAGACGACGCGCGCGTGCGGCAGCCGATAGGTGGCATACGTCTTGAACTCGACGCCTTTCTTGAAGTCGATCAGGTACAGCTCCAATTCTTCGGGGCTGTAGGTGATGGCCAGGTTGGTGATCAGCGTGTGCAGCAAGGTCGATTTACCCGAACCGGTCTTGCCGGCGACGAGCACGTGCTGCGAAGTGCCGCGGCCCAGTTCCATATACTGGTGCTTGGTGGCGCCGGCCGGACCGAGGGCCACGCGAATGCCGCGGCGCGTGTCGGCCGTCCACCATTCTTCTTGCTTGGGTGCGATGACCGCGAACGGCACCTCGACTTTGCCTGCGTCTTTGGCGGCTGCACCCACGCGGCGGACCACATCAGTAAAAACGTCGCCCGGCGGGGCGCGATCGAGGGCCAGCGGCAGCCGGCCGAAGTCGGGTTCTTTCCACACGAACTGGTCGTCCTGCCAGACGAAGTTCACGCAGTGCTGCTCCAGGTCGGGCAGCTTGAATCCCTGCGGCAACTGCAGCTTGGTATCGACGCTGATGATCGTGTGTACGCCGCAACGGGCGCCGCTGGAGACGATGCTCAGCAGCCGCCGGCAGGCCGCCTCGCTGAAGTTGGCCGGAAAGTTGGCGATCACCAGAAAGCGAAACGGCTCGGCCACTTCGCCCGCCGCTTCGTTGTACGCTTCGATCGTCTCGAACTCGTTACGAAGGTACTTCTGGATGACCACCTCCATCTGCTCGGTCAGGTCGGCCAGCCGCGTCTCGATCTGGCTCGATTCCGTCCAGATGCGGGCGCCGATCAACTGCTCGTCGAAATCGCCCAGGTGCATGAAGGCGGCAAAGTTCTGGCCCAGGCCGATGGGGTCGATCACCACGAAGCGGGCTTTGCCCGGCGGTATGGTGGTGGCCAGCCGCAACATGGCGGCCTGCATGATGCCGATGGCTTCGTCGCGGGCCTTGCCCTGGCCCTTGAACAAGAGCGAGCTGCGGTCGGGAAAGGTGCTGAGCGCCGGCTGCTTCAACACGGGCAAACGCAGATCGCCGGTGCCGTCGGCTTCGTCTTTCCGCCGCACGGTCAGCTCGTCGAGCACCGGAGCGGTATCGTCCTCGACCTGTGGCTTGTCGTCGAACTGCGCAGGACCGGCCTGCCAACCGCCCAACCGCACGACCGGTGGCAGTTTGGTAGGCGCCTTCCATTCGGGCGAGAGAATGAACTCCCAGCTCGGAAACAACTCGTCGCACTGGCGATTGATGTCGGCGGCCTCGCTTTGAATGTGCGCCACGCCCGCGTGCCAGCGATCGAGTCGAGCTTGCCGGGTGGCCTCTACCTTCTGACGGCCTTCCGCGGTCGCCAGGCGGTGTTGCTCTTCCAGAGCTTTGAGCTCGGCGTCGAACTTGGCAGGTATCTCTTTGCGGCGGACCTTGATCTGGCTCTCGATTTTTTCCATGGCCGCGTCGCGACGGCGCGTCACCTCGGCAAGCTGCTTGTCGTGGCGTTGCTGCGCCTTCGCCATGAGCTCGTCGCGCACTTTCACCGCCTTGTCGATGCGGGTGCGGCAGATTTCCTCGTTTTTGGCGTCGTCGCGCTTTCGCTTCTGGTCCAGGGCGGCGCTCTCGCGGCGATAGGTTTCGCCCGCCACCTGTTGCCAACGCTGCCGGGCAACCTCGGCGTAATCGAGCGCATAGGCCAACGGCGCGTAAGCCGCGGCGATGCGGTTTTGCACGCTCGACTTCATGGCCACAAGCGTAACCAGGCCCACCACCAGTCCGGCGGCCGGCCCGGCAATTCCCATCATGATCGGCTGCCATTTGGTGGCCACGCCGACACCGGCCGCCACGCCGCCGCCGACGACGAAGAACAGCACCAGCGCCACGATCGCTTTGGGCCGCTTGACGGCCTTCAGTTCGCCGAGTTTGGCGTCGGCCACTTTGAAGGCTTCTTCGATGGCCTGTTGCGGATTGACATTGGCCGGAAGCTGGCCCACTGGCTGTCCCGGCTGGTCGGCCAGGCCATCTTGTCCGTGGACCTTCAGTGCTTGCCTGGCGTCTTTGCGTCGCGACTCGATGCCCAACGCCGAGGAGTCGGTGCCGTTCTCCAGGTCGCCATACTTGGCCTTGAGGTTGTTCTTGCCGGCTTCGTAAACGCCGGCGAGCTCAAAGAGCGTGTCTTCTTTGATTTTTTCCGCTTCGGACTGCTCCTGCTGCCAAGCGCTGGTGGCGGTCTCGTTGGTCTGATGGTAGGCCGATTCAATTTCGTCGATGGCCTTTTGAGCGGCGGAAGTGACGCGGTCGCGCTCGGAGCGGTATTCGGCCTCGGCGGTGTCGAGTTCGGCCTTGCGCCGGGCTTCGACGGCCTCGCGTGCCCGCTGATGTTCTTCTTCGGCGGCGAGGAGTTTGGCTTCGAGGTCGGTTTCGGCGCGGTTATCGGCTAGGTCGGCGACCAGCCCGGCGGCCTCGGACAAAATCGCCCGCTGCCGCTGAATCAGTTCCGCTTCCATTGGACAAGCTATCCCTTATTGATTTGAGTCTTTGCATTCCTGGCAGGCCTGGTGAAACACACCGGAGAGCTTGCGCAACTTTTCGAGCGTCATCCGCACTTGCGGCTCGATCGGCTCCATGTAGGTGACGTCGAACTCGGCGCGGCGGACGTCGTTCCAGACGTCCTTGGTTTCTTCCCAGCGCAGCTTGATGCTCTTGACCGAGTCTTGCAATCGTCCCGCGCCCGCTGCGATATCGCCCGTCTTCATTTTTATCTCCTTTAACTTTATGCGGTCTGTCTGCCGTTCGGGATGAGGGATTAAGGATGAGAGATGAAAGATGAGAAATTACGGGCACCCGCTCACTGACATCCCTAATCCCTAATCACTCATCCTCTGGTTCAACCCGCCGGAGCGGCTGGCGGCGGTTCGGCGGTGCCGACCGGCCCCATGGCGCCGATGTAGGCTTCCAGGGCGCTGAGCATGCGGTCGAGATCGGCCATGGCTTTGGGAATCTCGCCCGACAGCATGTCGCTGAGCTGCTGCGACTGTCCCTGGTAGTCTTGCATCTCTTCTTCGAGCACGCGGCTCCACTTCTTCTGCAACTTCAGCTTCTCCTGGGCCTCTTCCAAGCGCAGTTGGGCTTTGCGGAGGGCCACCTTTTGGTCGGTGCAGTCGGGCGGCCGGCCGCCGTACGATTGCATGCGACAGCGTTCGTATTCCGAGCGGGCGTTGGTCACCGCATCTTCGCGTTTGCGGATTTCGTTCTGCCAGTATTTGAGCAAATCGTTCTGGAACCAGTCGATGCCGCGTCGCACCGTCATGTCGTTGACCGCCGAAGCCTCTTTGGCCTCCGTACCAAAACTGGCCAAAGCCGCGCGAAACTCCCGCAGCATCGGAATTGAACGAACGTCGGCGGAACCATTCATAAAAAGGTCTTAGGGCTTAGGTCTTAGGTCTTAGGAAATAGGCATTAGGCCCGGACTTGGAGTTGCGGCACTGCACCCCACAACTAAGACCTAAATCCTAAGGCCTCAGACCTCTTTCTACCTTTGCGTGAGGTATTCTTCGACGCGTTCGGCTTTGCGCAGTAGGAAGGGGATGTGCTCGTTGCTGGCTTCGACGAAGCGTGCGATGGCGACCATTGTTTGCTCAAACTCGTTGGAGAATTTTAGGTTTTCCTGGTCGCGCCAGGTCTGACTCAGGGCGCCGAGTTGGCCGTGCAGCACCTGCATGCGATTCTGCAAGTCGCCGTTAAATACTTTCAGGGCATGCGCGAAGCGGCGCAATTCGGTTGGGTCGACAATTGCCTGCGACATGGTGGCTCCTAACTAGACGGGGAAGGTCGAACGCCTTCATTTTGTGCCACTCCCGCCGCCCGGTCAAGGAAGCGCCGCCAGGTAGGTCAGGCTTTCCAGCCTGACAGAGATGCAGAGCAGGCTCTCCTGCCTGACAACCTACCAAATAGCCATGCGTGATTACCGGGCGCGCAGCTTTAAGGGAGGATGGGCTTTCTAGCCCGTCACCCTCGACTCGACTTGACGGCCTAGGAAGACCATCCTCCATGAAGGGCTGGCTCCGTCTCGTGCAGTACCTTCGGCTACACCAGCGTGCTGCGGCCGCTGTCGAGCTTCCGGTCTGCCATCTGGTCGGCCCAGTGCGGCGATTCGTGCAAGCGGCGGTGCGTGACCCAGACAGGGCTGCCACAAGCGCCGCAATAGTGCAGTTGCTTTTCTTCATCGCGCTCGGGCAACTCTTCGCCGTAGGCGTCGGCGGGGGCCAGATCTCGATGGCCGTGCAAAAAGCAATCGATCCGCGCTCGAAGCCGCTGAAACAGCCTCTTCTCCCGGCGATTCTCTTTCAATTTAAGTCGTGCCGTCATCGTAGTCTCCCTTATCTGCGCGCTGGGATGACGCAAAGTATATGCCGGCTATGGCGCCTTTACCGCTTAAACGGTCGAGCGTGCCTCATTCGCGGGCGAAACGAGGCGGCGGACTCCGGCAATGGATGCCGCCCAAGAGCTATATAAAGATAGACGCCAACTGATTAGGTGCGACGAATGCCTCCGATGCTGTTTGCCGATTTTCAATTGCCCGGTATCCCAGCGACGATGGCCCTGGCCGTGGTGGCCTTACTTGGTTACCTGGTCGGGCGGCAATCGCGCGCCGGGGCGGAAAAGGCAGGCGCTTCGTCAGCCAACCTCGCACGGGCCCTGGCCGATGCCCGCCAGCTCGAGCAGCTTACCGACGACATGCTCAGCGCCACGCGCGAGGCGTTGGATCAGTGCCGTCAGCTTCAACGGCACAATCAACTGCGTCCACCTCACACCGCCATCAGCCCGGCCTTTAAGACGGACGCCGTCGGCGCCAAGTAGCCGCCCCCGGTTACGCCCATCCGATTTTTTTTGCGCATCTCACTCAGACGCGAATTAGAGTGGAAAAGATACGCCCTTCGCTTCTTTTCCCCAAAGGACGCACTCAATGTTGCGACCATTGCTGCTCTTGACGATTTTGCTCAATCTGCCGGCGTTGGTCTGGGCCGAGGCCGACCTGGACGAAGCCGGCGAGAACGGCCCCAAACTCGCCAAAGAAACTTCGGTCGAGCGTTGGAAAATCGGGCTGGTCGTGACTGCTCAGTCAGGCCCGTGCGCCGACGTGCACGGCATGATTTCGCTGCCGGTCGATTGGCCCGAACAGGACGTGAAGGTGGTGGACGAAGAGACGTCGCCCTACGTGACGGAATCGAAGTACCGCACCGTCGACACGGTCAACCAGATCGTGATCGACATCGGCCGCTTGCCGGCCGGCCAGGAAGCGGCGGTGCTGTTCACCTACGAGATCACTCGTCGCTCGCAATTGCCGCCCGACGACACCCAGCAGTTCGTCAAGCCCAACCCCAAGAAACTGCCCAAGGCCATTCGTCCGTACCTGGGGCCGAGTCCCAGCATCGAGAGCAACCACGGCAAGGTGAAGGCCCTGGCCAAGAAGATTTTGCAGTCTTCCTCCGACGCCAACGATTGGCGGAAGGTCGAGATACTTTTCGACTGGGTGCGCGACAACGTCGAGCCGCGTGAAAAACAGCCGCAACCCAGCGCCATTCAGACTTTGCGCGACAAGGCCAGCAACCACGAAGGGATGTGCTGGCTGTTCATCGCGCTCTGCCGGGCGAGCGAGATTCCGGCGCGGACCGTGTGGGTGCCGAAATACTGCTACCCCGAGTTTTACCTGCAAGACGCCGAGGGCCACGGCTATTGGTTTCCCTGCCGCATCGCGGGCACGCGCGAGTTCGGTGGCATCAACGAGCACCGGCCGATCTGGCAAAAGGGAGACAACTTTCGCGTCCCCGAGCGTCCCCGAGAGTCGGTCCACTATCTTCCGCCCGACCTGACCTGCAAAGGCGCGGAACCGAACGTCAACTTCGTTCGCGAAGCCATCGCCGGCGCACAGTAATCGGGTAGAAGCAAACCTTCTGCGCCGGCGGCCACGCGACGCCGGCGCGGGCTTTTCCCAGCTCGACTATGCATTGCATCGGCCCTACTTCATACCAGTGGGTCGGCAAGCGCGCCCCGGTACGGTGAGATTGTGCGGGGGTGGCATCGACCGCCGCCAAAAAACTTCCTGTGACATCCATCAAAAGAGTCCGTGGTCGCCACGAATTACTGCGACTCTCGAACTCCGTCGTCCAGAAAAGCCAGCAAGTCGGCAATCTCTTCGCGGGTAAACCCATTGAGCAGTCCTTGTGGCATCGGTGACGTATCGACCAACCGCTATCTGAACATGCGAGCGTGAAAATCCCTCGCGGATTTTTTCACTTGGAATGCCCGGATTTCTGTATATAGTCGATAGGTCAATGCCGTGATTGTGCCGCGTTCAGCGGCCGCCTTTTTTAGTTGGTTTTGCAAGGGGAATGGCGATATGCCGTTGTGGGATAGTGGCAGGCGAGTCGTTGGGCGCGGGCGGAAAAAAGTACGGGCACAGCAAACAAGGCGATTACGGCCGCTGCTTGAAACGCTTGAGCGCCGCCTGGTATTGGCCACGTTCAGCGTCAATGCAGGCGACGTGACGAACATCGGCAGCGGCGGCACGGGTGGCCTCGTTTGGGCAATCAACCAAGCCAATCAGGCAGGCGGTAGCAACACCATCGAACTGGCCGCCGGCAGCACCTACAACCTCTCGGCCGCCGACAACAATTGGTACGGCCCCAACGGTTTGCCCCCGATCACGAGCGATCTCACGATTGACGGCAATGGCGCCACGATTGAGCGCAGCGCGGCCGCCGGCACCCCCGATTTTCGTCTGTTCTATGTCTCCGGCGGCGAGGAGTTGGTTGCCGGTTCATTAGACTTGGAAAACATTACGCTGGCCAACGGCATCGCCCGAGGAGGCGCTGGCGGTGCAGGCGGTGGTGGAGGTATGGGAGCCGGGGGCGCGATTTTCAATCAGGGCGCGCTGGTTTTGAGCGGTGTCACGCTTACGAACAACGAGGCCCTCGGCGGCACCGCTGCCGGCTCCGGCGAGGGCGGCGGAGGTGGCATTGGTAGCGATCAGAAAGGCACCAGTGGCGGGGGCTTTGGCGGTTCTTTCAGCGCCACCTTCGGCGGCCAGGGCGGCGCGGGCGACAGCTCTGGTGCCGGCGGTGGCGGTGGTGGTTTTCTATCCGGCGCCAATGGTGCCTCGGCCAGCGCAAACAATGGCGGCGCTGGAGCTGGTCTCGGTGGCTTCGGGGGCACCGGCGGTGGCGG
>DASSFG010000061.1:0-19477 GCA_035694685.1 Pirellulales bacterium | reverse complement strand
CGACGATGCCCCGGCGGTCGCCATACCGGGGCATCGCCGCGACGACCCGGTACGGCTGAATGAGCCGCGTGTCGCGGTTCTGCCCCAGCCACCTAACCACAACGATGCCGGGCAAAGCGTCGAAAGCAACCGCCTGCGGCTGAAGATCGCTGCCAGCCTCGCCTCGACCGACGACGCCGGCGAGGAGGGAGAAGCGTCGCCGATCGATCTTCGCAAACAGATGGTGCACATCGAAAAAATGCTGCGCGAAAGCGAGACGGTGTTGAACCAATTGGTCGAAGAGTCGGCTCCGACAGCGATCGACGACCCTCAGCTTCAACAATTGAAAGGCACCGACGAACGGCTCGCCAACGTCGAACAGAGGGTCGGCGAGTTGAGGAAACAGTCGAAGGATACGCCGTATGCATTCGCCGGCCTGCAAATGGTTGAGATTGCCGGCTCGCACGTCTCGCCGGCGCGCGATCGACTGTTCGCCATTGTGCGTCAGCCTGAGAGCGATCCGGACGCGAACCTGCTGGAGGCACTGCACCGCGTCGGCCGGGCACGCGAACTTTTGGCCGAATTGCTGGTCCGCTTCGATCAGGCCGTGCGCGAACTACAGCTCGCCGACTCGCTGGAAGAGGTCGCCAAAATGTACGAAGTTTACGTGGCCGGTGCTCAAAGGCTGTTGCGAGCACAGTCGACGCCGGCCGCCAACCCGCTCGAACGAAAAATGGCGATTCTCGAACTTGATCAGGAGTACCTCAATCGTTTGCGCGAGGTGCTTGAAATGCGCCGCGACCTGATGTCGGAACTGGGGCGGATGCTCGGCGACGATCCGCGGCTGCGTGGCAAGTACCTGGATCTGGTGAAGCGCCGCCAGGATTCCTTGCGCGACGCGTTTCACTCGCTCTATCAGCGACAAACCGCCCTGGCCGCGGAACTGGCCGCCTGGCGCCAACTCGACGAGACGCAGCGAGAAGATATCTGGGCAGTCGCCGCCGAACTGCGGCTGCAAGACCTTGCCCTGCTCGCGAAAGACGCCGCGCAGCTTGAAGAACAGGTCACCTCACAGCTTCCGCTGGGACTCGACGCAACCGGCGGCGCGGCGGCGGTGGTGCTCGATGACGCCCGGCAGCTCGCCGTGGCCGGACGCGCCGCGGCAATCAAGGCACGGCGGCTGATCCGCGACTCCTTGAACGAAGACGTCGATTTGAAGGTCGATCTCGACGCTGTGGAGTTCAGAGTCGGCGAACTCGACGCCGCCCTCGAACGGCTCGCCGCCGAAGGCAACGACGACGAAACCGCTGCCTTTGTGGCCAAGCGCTTGGCCGACAGCCGGGCACTGGCTGAAAAGTTGGCCTGCCGCAGCGAGACGGCATCGCACCTGCGGCACCGGCAGTATGCCGGCCTGGCTCAAGTCGATCAGCGGCTTCTTGCCATGCAGACACAACAACTGCGGACCGCCCTGCAAAACGCCGGCGACGAGTTGAACGGTCAGTTCGACGGCAAAGTGCCGCCTGACATTCTTGGGATCGCCCGTCAACTCGATGTCGAGATCGAAGCGATCACCTTCAACCAGACCGCGGCCGCATTTTCGCTTTCCGGAGAGCTTGCCGACGCCGAAACGCAGCAATTGCTGGCGCTGGCCGCTTTCCAGCGAGCGGAAGAACTTTTCGATCGGATGCGGCGGATGGTGATTGAAGTTCTGGACCAGAACGATCCGGACAATCCCACCGCCGCCGATTTGGAAGATCCGACCCTGGACGAGATTCTCGAGCGGCTGGAGCGCGAACCTGACTTGAGCGCCCTGCTGGGCATCCCCGACCGGCCGAGAAATCTGCGCGTGCTGAGCGACTGGATGCTGTGGAACCAGCAGTCGAACGGATTATTGGGAACGATGGAGGAGCTAGCGCGTCGCACCAAACAACAGGCAGAAGAACTCGTGCGGCCGGTCCGCAGGCCCGGCCCGGGCGACGAAGAGAAGAAGGATGAGGAGGAACCGGTCGAATACCTACTGGCCAGGCAAATCGAGGAACTGCGGCGCCAGGCCGCCGATCCGAAAATCGAACCTGAGCAGGCCGACAAGTTGCGCCGTGCTCTCGAACGCTTGGAGGCGCTGCGTGAGAAGATGGCCGCGCGCCAGCGAGACGATGATCTCACGGAACAAGAATGGCAGCAGGTGGCTGAAGCGGAAATGGCCGAGGAGATGCTCGAGGAGAAAATCGACGAGCTGCGCCGCCAGGCGGCTTTGCCGGAGACCGATTCCGAGGAGGCCGAAAAGCTCCGCCAGGCCGCAGAGCGGCTCGAGGCTCTGCGGCGGCGGCTCGCGGATCAGAACCGCGGCGGCGACGGCGAGCAGAAGCAGCCGCCGGAACGGCTCCGACCCGGCGCATTGCGCTCGATGATTGAAGCGCTCCTGGCCGCCGAGACGCTCAACGTCGAGCAATGGAACAGGGTTTTGTCGTCGCTCGACGACGGACTGTGGCAGGTTCGCCGAAGGGTTCCGCCCGACCAATACCGCCGGGCTATCGAGCAATACCAGGAACAAATCCGACGGCTGCGAAGCTGGGAGGCAAGCGATGCGACTTCACCGTGAACTAGCTAGCCGTAAGCGATTACCGCGCGCAGCCGCATCGGTGGCTGGGGCAAAGCTGGCCGCATTCGATCTCCAATTCGTAAGCTGCGCCGCCGGCCAGCGATGCCCCGGTAGTCGAATTTCCGGGGCATCGCTGCGACAACCTCTCTCGACAAAATCAGGCACTTGGCGCGGCTCTGCCCCAGCCACCGCCACTGCTCGATGTCCGATAATCTCTTACGTCTATCTAGCTACGGCGGCGCTGCTGATCTGGCTGCATGTTGCTGACACTTTCGCCGACGATCCGCCGGAGCCGCCTGCGGCGCTTAAAACCTCGTCCGATCTCAGCTCGGCCTTCTCGCCCGACGAATGGCTGCGAGTCGAGCGCTCGATCGACCGGGGGCTGGAGTGGCTCGCCTCTCAGCAGGCCGACGACGGGAGTTTTCCCACGAACCAGGTCGGGCAGCCTGCCGTAACGTCGCTGGCGGTCATGGCTTTTCTTTCGCGGGGTTATTTGCCGGGGCACGGCAGGTACGGCCGGCAAATCGACCGGGCGATCGACTACGTGTTGGCCCAGCAGAACCGCCGAGGCTATTTTTCGGCGCTTCCGGTTTCGCCTGCGGTGGGACACTTGCAGCCTCCGCAAACGGTGCACTACAACCATGCCATCGCGGGCCTCATGTTGGGCGAAGTCTATGGCATGACCTCGGGTGCGCAGTCGCGCCGCATTCAAGCCGCTCTGTCGACCGCCCTGGCATACAGCCGCTCGATCCAGCTCCTTCCCAAGGCGCATCCCGACGAAGCGGGCGGTTGGCGTTACGTCTATCAGACTACCGGCGCGGGCGGCGCCAACGCCGACATCTCGGTAACCGGCTGGACATTGATGTTTTACCGCTCTGCCCGCAACGCCGAATTCGACGTGCCGAAACAATACTTTGACGAGGGGCTCGACTTTGTCGAGCGGTGTTACGTGTCCAATCCGGCGGAGCGTCAGGAGGGCGTGTTTCGCTATCGGCCGGTGAGCGTCCAGGGGGACGCTTGGGCGACCTTGGCCAATACGGCTTCGGCCATGTTGGTGCTCTCGCTCGGCGGCCGGCATGAGAGTGAGATGGTGCGCGAGAGCGCCGCCTGGTTCGCATCGCGAAACTATCCCGACGCCCAACTCGGCTACTTTTATTTGGCCAGCTATTACAGCGGCCAGGCAATGGCCCAGGTCGGCGGCGACGTCTGGAACCGTGTCTTCCCGCAGATCGCCGCCAGGCTACAAAAGGAGCAGACGCCTAACGGCGCATGGCCGCCCGGACGCGGGAACGAGAGTTCGTTCGGATCGACGTACGCAACGGCGCTAGCGATCCTAGCCCTCACGCCACCCTATCAGCTTTTGCCCATCTACCAGCGCTGAACGGCGTTGCAAATGCGTTGGATTTCCTAAGCGGAGGGCATGGATTCAATCACCCCCGCTCGCCGCAACGACGGCGGTTTGAAAGCCGGATCAATCATCGGCTCCTTGGAGGATTTTAGCCTGCGACGGCGCCACATTACCACGCGCGCCCAACATTTCGTTTGCGCGGCAGGTGGCATCGGCCCCGTTGGCTGGGGCTTCACGATTTGGCCACCGAAGTCGGTCAACTCGCCGTCCCTAGCCCGGCCGCGGCGCGCGGCGAGACGACGATCCAGAGCGACCTCTACTCGCTGGGACTGGTCCTCTATGAAGCGTTCACGGGCCAACCGGCGCACAACAGCGACTCGATCGAGGAGTTGCATCGAGCGCACGGAGCATCGTCGCCGCGTCCCCGGCCGAACTGGTGGCCGACCTCGACCCGGCCGTCGAACGCGCGATCCTGCACTCCCTGCAAAAAGACCCCCGCCAGCTTCCCGCTTCCGCGCGGGCTCTGGCCGATGCGCTGACACCTTTCTCGTCGCAAATGGCACTTCATCGCCAATTCTGTTACGATGTGTTTTGCCAAGCACGGCGGATCCCGGATTGAAGACGATGGCGGCAAAGAGATGAGGAAGTCGCGCCTATGAAGGCGGCAACGACCCGCGCCAGGTAAGGACAATCACGGTGGAACGGTTTGCGAGGATTTTACTGGGCTATCACGGTGCGAAAGCTGGCGACGGCGCGTCGTATGCAAAAAAACTTCTCATTGGAGAAGTAAGTGTTGAAGAATGGAAACCGAGCGAGAATGAATATGATTGGCTGGGACACGAGATCTACTTCTGGGAACACTCTCCTGAACGAGCTCGCCGTTGGGCCGGCGCTGACGGAATCGTTGTCGGAGCAGTGATTCAACTCGGAAACTGCCTGGATTTGACTGATTTGCGATATACCAGCTTATTGAGGCAGTCTTACGCCGACGTCGAGCGGGATTATCGAAGCAGAAATTTAACTTTGCCGGAGAACTCGGGACGAGACGTGAAGCTCAGGAAGCTCGATTGTCTCGTGATCAACAGCCTCTCTCCGGCGATACTCGAGGACGTTCATACGGTTCGGGGCGCGTTCGAAGAAGGGGACGAAGCCTTCCCAGGCGCGGCGTTGAAGGTGGAAACCCATATCCAAATTGCAGTGCGCAATCGACAATGCATTTTGGGCGTCTTTCGACCAACGTTTGACGAGAATGAAGGTGAACAATGAAAAACCATTGGCTTGACCGTGCGAAGAAACGCCTGGAAGCTGAGGCGAGTCAACCTGGCGCCGTCTTCGACCGGCTCCGAGCAGAGGGCATGATCGACGAGCGGGGCGAGGTGACTGGAAAGCTTCACCAATGGGATGCCGCGCTGGCCATCACAGCCGTAAAACACGCCGCTGGTCGACCGCAGATTCAAGTTTTTCGTTGCCTGAAGCCTGTATTCGGTATTCCGGGTACCGCGACGATTGACATCTCACGAGATTCAATTGTGACCTACCTAAAGGAAGGAAAAAAGATCATTACCGCACATCGCGACGAAAGGTTGGGCCTGTGGAAGGAAGGTTGTGATGTTCATCTTTCAGACAACGGATGGATTGTGTGTGGATCGGTCAATGGTGTTGAAGACAATGTCGGACATCTTCCCGAGCTCCAGCAAACTGATTCGCGGCTTTGAAACATCGCATCCGACCGACGGAGTTCCTCGTTAGTCCCCAAGGTGGACGATGACCGAGAAGAAGTTCGCTCTTCGTGCCGACCAAATCAAGGCTCTCGTCAAGAATCGCGGCGGCTGCTTCGCCACGGATATGATCACCGTCGAGGGCCGCAAGGTAGGTTATATGTACCGCCAGGAGCCACGCGATGGCCAGGACAGCGGCTGGGTTTTCATGGCGGGGCAGGAATCTCAGGCATACATGGACGATGCCGCCAACCATGGTATCTACGATGTCAACACCATCGCAAACTACGATCCTGACGTCATTCCGTTCCTTGACGCGCCGGCTGGGACGGCCTTTGAGCGGCAAGGCCCATCGGGTCGGTTCGCGCAAGTCGAGGGAGAACCCTGGAAACCAGGCACCAAACAACCTATACCTGCAAAAAAATGGCCCCCACCGGGTTTTCCAATCGTCGAGGGCGATCTTCCGCTAACTGCAAATTGGTCAATCTTTCTGCCCGAGCGTTTTGCGCGTCGTGTAGAGGACGGTGCGTTGGTGCTTTGGCGTCCTGGATTGACGATTTGGCTAAGGGCATGGAACAACGATCATGGCGAATCTCGATTCAAGCGTCTTGCCGCGATAAAGAAAGCCGCTTCGCCAGAGCGTTTCGCGGAGCACGAAAGCGAAGCTAAGAACCTGACTCGGTATAGCTACCGCTTGCTTGATGAGAGCGAAAATGGTCCAGTCGAGTCACTGTATGGATTCGTGATAGGCGACGACGGCCAACTTGAACTTGCCATTTACTTCGACAATCCGACGGATGAGGCCGAGGCGCGGCAATTGGTCGAGAGTGTTGTTGAGCAAAAGCGGCCGGGGTTGGACTAACCAACGACTGAAGCTCACCAGGGCCGCCACCCAGATTTTTCCGCGTTTCAAGGCTCTCGCAGGCGGCCCCGGCAACTTTGGCGAAGGGGCTGAATGACCGATGAAAATCTGCCCGGCCTGCTCGGCCGAAAACAACGCTGACAGCAAGTTCTGCTCGGCCTGCGGCGGCGTGCTCGTGCCGGGGCCGGAAGCAACGGTCGATCACAACCCTGCGAACAACGCCGGCGCTTTCGCGACGATGTCCGACCCAGATTCGTCTGCTCATGGCCGGTTCCTGCCGGGAACAAAAATCGCCGGCCGCTATCGCATCGTGTCGCTCGCCGGCCGGGGCGGCATGGGAGATGTCTATCGCGCCGATGACTTGAAGCTCGGTCATCCGGTGGCGCTCAAATTCCTGCCGCGCGACGTCGTCGAGAGTTCGAGGCGCTTTCAGTTATTTGTGAGCGAGGTGCGATTGTCTCGGCAGCTCGCGCATCCCAACGTATGTCGCGTCTATGACATCGACGAAGTGGAGGGCCAGCACTTTCTGTCGATGGAGTTTATCGACGGCGAGGATCTGCAAGGATTGCTCCGCCGCATCGGGCGTTTGCCCAGAGACAAGGGCCTCGAGATTGCCCAGCAGCTTTGCGCGGGTCTGGCGGCGGCTCACGAGAAGGGGGTGTTGCACCGAGATCTGAAGCCGGCCAACGTCATGATCGATGGTCGGGGCCAGGCGCGCATCACCGACTTCGGCCTGGCACGCCTGGAGGGCAGTGCAATCGGCGTCGGCGAGATTTCCGGCACGCCAGCCTACATGGCGCCCGAACAATTGGCGCGCGGCGAGACGACGATCCAGAGCGATCTCTACTCGCTGGGGCTGATCCTCTACGAAGCATTCACGGGCCAACCGGCACACAAGAGCGGCACGATCGAGGAGTTGAATCGAGCGCACGCAGCATCGTCGCCGCGTCCCCCGTCCGAACTCGTGGCCGACCTCGACCCGGCCGTCGAACGCGCGATCCTGCATTGCCTCCAAAAAGACCCCCGCCAACGCACCGCTTCCGCGCGGGCTGTGGCCGCTGCGCTGGGTGCATGGGAAGTCCCGTCGCCGGGAGCGGCGCCGCGCGCATCACCACCGGAAGGCAAGCCGTCCCTGGCCGTCCTCCCGTTCGTGAACATGAACGCCGACCACGAGAACGAGTTCCTCAGCGACGGCATCACCGACGACCTCATCATGGCCCTCTCGCGGCTGAAAGACCTGCGCGTGCCGGCACGCACGTCGTCGTTCGCCTTCAAGGGGAAGAACGAGGACATTCGACGCATTGGGCAATTGCTCAACGTGGAGACGGTGCTGGAAGGCAGCGTGCGCAAGTCGGGCAACCGGCTGCGTGTGACCGCCCAGCTCGTGAAGGTGCGCGACGGCTTCCATCTCTGGAGCGAGCGCTACGACCGCGAGATGAAGGACGTGTTCGACATCCAGGATGATATCAGCCGCGCCATCGTCGCGGCGCTGGAGGTGCAGTTGGGCGGCCAGGCGGACGCGAAACTCGTGCGGCCCCAGACCGCCAGCCTGGAGGCCTACGAGCTGTATGTCAAAGGCCGCGTCCATTGGAACCAACGCGGCCTCGGGCTCAAGAAGGGGCTGTATTATTTCGAGCTGGCCCTGCTGGAAGATGCCAACTACGCGCTGGCCTGGAGCGGTCTGGCCGACGCCTACTTCCTGCTCGGTTTTTATGATCTCCTGCCGTATCGCGAGGCTCTTGCCAAAGCGAAGACCGCGGCGGAGAAGGCGGTCGCTTTGGACGACCATTCCGCCGAGGCCCACTGTTCACTCGGCATGGTGCTTTTCCGGTGCGACTGGGACTGGTACGGGTCCGAACAGCACTTGCTGAAGGCCCTGGAATTGAATTCGAGCTACACTCTGGCCCGCTACTGGTATGGGTGGCTTCTGACCCATACGGGACGTGACCTGGAATCCATCGCCCAGAATCGACGTGCCGTGGAAGGCGACCCGCTCTCCAGAGCAGCCCACGCATTCCTCGGCTTGTCGTTTAACTCCCTGAGACGGTTCGCCGAGGCGCTCCCGCCGCTGCGCCGCTCTCTGGAACTCGATCCGGATTTTGCCATCAGCCACCATCAGTTGGGCCGGGCATACTGGTTCCTGGGAGATCGCGAGGCGGCGCTCGTGGAATTGCACCGGGCCGTTGAGCTTTCCGGACGGTTGCCCATGTTCTTATCCACACTGGGTCAGGCGCTGGCGCTCTCCGGAGAGGCAGGCCAAGCGCGGCAGATTCAACGCGAGCTGGCCGAGCGCACGGTCCCCGTCCCCACACGTCCGTATTTCCTGTCTCATCTTCATGCCGCCCTGGGAGAAAATGACCTGGCCTTCGCCGCCCTGGAACAGGCGTTGGTCGAGCGTGATCTCTTTCTGGCATGGTTGCCCGTTGGGCGCAGCCTCATCAATCTCATGAGCTTGGAATCGGACCCGCGCTGGGCGGTGTTCATCGAGAAAGTGAAAGCGGCCGTGCAGGCCGGTGGCGGCGGGACGGTTTGAAAGACTCACTTAGGTCTCCGTGCGCTCGACGATCTGGCCATCAGGGGATTCGCATCACACGCGCTCGTCGCTTTTTTCGCGGAGGTTTGTGATTGCCAATTGCTTGGACGCGGCGTCGCGACTAACATCGCAAACACCTTTTAAGCTGGAAAACGGTGGTCTTTATGCCGGATTTCGACACCGCGTGGAAGGAGGCCCTGGAGGCCTTATTCGAGCCATTCATGGCCTTCTTTTTCCTCGAGGCGCACGGCGACATCGACTGGACGCGCAAGGTGGATATGCTTGACAAGGAGCTGGAAGAGATCACGCCGAAATCGGAGCAAGGGCGGCGCGTGGTGGACAAACTGGTCAAGGTCTGGCGGACCAACGGCCAAGACGAGTGGGTGCTGGTCCACATTGAGGTGCAGAGCCAGCCGGAAACGGAGGTCGCGAAACGCATGTATGTCTATAACTACCGGCTCTTCGACCGCTATAATCGAAAGGTGGCCAGTTTCGCCATTTTGGGCGACGATCGCCCGGGTTGGCGGCCTCAACGGTTCGGCCACGAGCTGTGGGGAACGAAGGTCGGCATTGAGTTCGCAACCGCGAAGTCGCTCGACTACGCGGCTGACGAGGCGGCCCTGGAAGCGAACCCAAACCCATTCGCAGTGGTGGTGCTGGCGCATTTGAAGGCACTCGCCACGGCTGATGACGACGAGGCACGGCGAGTGTCGGAGGTGCGGCTGGTCAGAGGGCTTTACGAGCGGGGGTTCAATGCCGAACAGATCCGACAGTTGTACCACCTAATCGACAGAATGATGAGGCTGCCGGAGCCGCTGGCGGACCTCGCCTGGAGAGAAATACGTGATTTTGAAAGGGAGAAAAGCATGCCATTTATAACCGGTGCGCAGCGTGTCGAACGCGAGGAAGGATTGGCGGAGGGGCTCGCGCAGGCGCGGGAGGACATTCTGACGGGCATCGAGGAATTGCTCGACGTCCGATTTGGTCCAGCCGGCCTGGCGCTGCTGCCCGAAATTCGGCCGATCGAAGATCTCGACATCCTGCGCAAAATCCTTCACAGCATCAAGCGAGCGGATAGTCCCGAAGCATTGCGCCGGCTCTGGTCAAGAGCGTGACGCGACTCGTGGGATCCGGCAAGGTGGTCGGCCACCTCGGTAAGTAGTTCGATTGGCAACTGGAACTTTTTCCGTTCCAGCGGTTTGTTATGCGAGCGAGAACGGGCCGGAACGCCTTTCCCGGGCCTTAAAAAAAGAACAGAGATTGTTTGCGTTTTCGGCGGCACCTTATTAGACTCGCCGTCGGAGGTTTGTTCACCTCATCTTGCGGCGCCGGCCACACCGGGAGTGGGGCGCCCCTCTCGCCGTTCGCGCCTTTGTTCCAGGCCGATCCGGTTTCATACCTCGATGAAAGGGCACTGCCATGACTGGCTTCCGGCGTAAATCACATCAGGACTGCATCTCTCGTTTGTCGAAGTTGTTGCGCGCTGAAAACGGCTTGCCGACGGAAAAACGGCGGCGGGTGAAGTCGGCGGCTCGGCGCTCGCGGTTTCAGGCCCTCGAGCAACGCACCGTGCTCGATTCGATGGCGTGGATCGGCGGCAGCGGCAACTGGAGCGATGCCTCGCATTGGCAAGACACCACGTCGCCCGGCAACCATGCCCTGCCCATCGCAGGCGACACGGCGACGATCGACACCGGTGCCACCACCACCGCCGTCACCGTCCAAGCCGGCGACAACATCGCGATCAACAATCTGATCACCGGCGCCAACGACACGCTGGTGATGAGCGGCGGGTCGTTCGCAACCAACTCCGGTGCTTCGGTGCTGAGCGGACCTCTCAGTATCACCGGCGGATCGTTCTCCACAAGCTCGTCGTCGCTGGTCACAAACAACTCGACAATCACCGTCACGGGCAGCGGCAAATTGGTTCTTAACTCCTCGTTCACCAACGAAGGAACGGTCTCGGCCGGCAGCGGCGGAAGCATCCAGGCCTCCGGGCAGGTGACCAACGACGCGGCGAGCTCCGTGTTGTCCGCCACCGGCGGCAGCTTCAACCTCAGCGGCCCGCTTGCGAACAACGGCACGCTCTCCGCCTCGGCATCGGGCACATTCAGTGCTCTCAGCGTGGTGGGCGCCGCGGGCCAGCTTTCGTTATCCGGTTCCGGCAGCAGCCTATCCTTGGGTGGCACCGGTTACATCATCAACGACGGCGCGGCGGCGCCGAGCGGGACCGTGCTTTCGCTCGACGGAAGCTGGACAAATGCCGTCGGTTCAACCATTTCCGCCGATGGCAGCACGCTCAATCTTGGTGACCAATCGAGCGGCTCGGCCAACGAATGGAGCAATGCGGGCACGATCAGCGGCGTGCATTTCGCCACCGTTAATCTCGGTGGCGCCTTCACCCTGGATGACGTCGGCAGCCTATCGCACGATGGCGCCAGCACCGTCAACCTCGTTGGCACTCTCGTCTTGTTGCCCGCCGCACCGACGAATCTCAGCGCGACCGCCGGCGCCGATTTCTCGGTGGTCAACTGGTCGGGCAGCGCGCAGGCCGTGGCCGGTTACTCGATCGAGCGTTCAACCGACGGCGTGCATTTCAACCAAATCGGGACGGTCGCCGGCAACGTCGACACCTACCTCGATACAGGACTGAACTCCGGCACGACGTATTCTTACCGTGTGCGAGCCTACAACTCGGTGGGCGATTCGTCCTATTCGAATGTCGCCAGCGATACGGCGGGCCAACTCGGGCCGGGGATGCTCGTCTCTTATTACGCCAGCACCGACCTGAGCGGTGCCGTGGCCACTTCGCACGTCGTTACGACGGCCAACGACAGTTGGAGCACGTCTCAGGGCCCGTTTGGCTCGGCGCGCTGGCGGGCCCAACTCACGCCCCAGGACAGCGAGACATACACTTTTTCGGCGTCTGTAAACGGCTCTGCGAAAGTCTGGGTCAACGGCCAGCTCGTCTATGATAATTTCCCGGGCGACGCGGCGCCCAATCCGCAGATTGCCCTTACGGCAGGCCAGAAATATAACTTTGAAGTTGACTACGAGTCGTCCTCCGTCGGCTCCGGTTCCGCCGAAGTCTCTTGGTCGAGCGCTTCGACGCCCAATGAGATCATTCCGGACACAGCGCTCTCGATACCTTCGCAAACCGGGCTCGACGTGGGCAGCAACGTCGCGGGGCCAGTCGTTACACAAAGCGGGCATAGCACGCTCGCCCTCGATGCCACAAGCGGCGACTGGAGCCTGGCCGGCGGCACGATCCTCGGAGGCGCTTATTCCGCCAGTACCGGCGGAAAGCTCGACTTTACGACGAACGGCGGTACGCTCGACGGCCTCACGCTCAACAGCGACCTGTACCTGGCCGGCAACAACTCATTGGCGACGGTTGTCGATGGCCTGACGCTGAATGGCGTCACGGTTCATCTCGGCGACCCCAACTTTTCCACCGAGGCCGCTCTCTATTTTGCCGGCACGCAGACACTGGGCGGCAACGGAACGGTCTCGTTTGAAACCACCCTGTTCGGCAACGGACTATTTGAAAGCGGCAACCCCGGCGGAACGCTAACGATCGGTCCCAACATTGCCGTGCGAGGCACCGGAACCATCGGTGGAACATACGCTGGCGATGTCATCGTGAACGAAGGCGCGATTTCAGCCGACGACAATACGCTGCAGATCCGGACACCAGCCACCGCCGGCCCATTCTGGTTCGACAACCAGGGAACGATGTCGGTCACGAACGTCGGTGGCTTGAGCATCAGCGGCGCCTGGATGAATTCCGGCACCATCACGTCCAGCGTGGGAGCGAAGTTGAGCCTGGGCGATCAGTCGTCTGCGTCGACGAACGAGTGGACGAACACCGGCACGATCACTGCCACAGGCGCTTCCACCGTCAACCTGGGCGGCGCCTTCACGCTTGACGACCTCGGTAGCTTCTCGACCAGCAGCGACAGCACCATCAACCTGATAGGCACGGTCGAGCTGCTGCCCGTCGCGCCGGTCAACGTGACCGCCACAGTCGGCGCCGATTTTACCATTCTGACCTGGGCGGACAGCGCGGCGGTGGTCTCGGGCTACAGCATCGAGCGCTCGACCGACGGCGTGAATTTCAGCCCCATCGGCAGTATCGCCGGCAGCACGACGACGTACGTCGATTCGGGATTGAGTCAGAATACGACATATTACTATCGAATCCGGGCTTATGATGCGGTAGGCGATTCGCCGTACTCGAGTGTAGCCTCGGCGACGACGGGCCAACTCGGACCCGGCATGCTCGTTTCTTATTACGACACGACTAACCTGAGCGGACCGGTCGCCACGTCACACGTCGCCGCCACCGCCGGCGATGTGTGGAATAGCGGCCCCTTTGGCTCCGCTCGCTGGCTCGCGGAACTCACGCCAGAGCACAGTGAAACCTACACGTTCTCCGCTTCGGTGCACGGCTATGCCAAAGTATCGGTGAACGGCCAGGTCGTCTACGACAATTTCACGGGAGACCCCGCCGCCAATCCGACGATCGCCCTGGTAGCCGGGCAGAAGTATGACTTTCAGGTCGAGTACGTATCGAATTCGACCGGTTCCGGTAATCTGCAAGTTTCCTGGTCAAGCCCCTCGACGCTCACCGGAATGATTCCGGCCAGCGCACTTTCGATGACCACGCAAACCGGCCTCGATATTGGCGCCAACGTGGCCGGTCCGGTGGTTACTCCCAGCGGGCATAGCACGTTGTCGCTGGACGCGACCACGGGTAGCTGGAACCTGACGGGGGGAACGGTTATGGGGGGCGTCTATCAGGCCAACGGCGGCGCCGAACTGGTTTTTTCGAGCCAGGGTGGAACGCTCGATGGTCTTACCGCCGCCAGCGATCTCAACATGACCAACAGCGGAGGTGCTCAGGCCCGCATTACCGATGGCTTAACGCTCGCGAACGCCACCCTTTACTTGGGCGCGGCGGGCGGCGGCTACTATCCTTTGGAGTTCACAGGAAACCAGACGCTGGGCGGCTCGGGTACGGTTCGGTTCGGCAACGACGCCAACAACTTTCTCAATGTCATCGGCGCCCTGACTATTGGTCCGAACGTCACCGTGGACGGTTATGAGGGCCAGATTCAGGGAACCGGCAACGGCGGCACGCTGGTCAACCAGGGCACCATTGCGGCCGACGGCGCCGGCGGCGGTGCTTTTGGTTACGACTGGGGCTTTGGCACTGATAACAACAGTTTCTTTGTCAGCACGACGGACGCCATCGACACCAGCGGCGTCACCGATCCGGCCCCACAAGAGGTTTACCAGACTGCCCGCCAAAGCAATTCGTCGTTTACTTACACCCTCACGGGCCTGACGCCCAACGCCCCCTACACCGTTCGTCTCGATTTCGCTGAGTTTCAGGCGACTACGATCGGTAATCGCGTGTTCGACGTCAGCGTGAACAACAACGCGGCGTTAACCAATTTTGACATTTTCGCGGCCGCCGGCGGCAAAGATAAAGCGATCGACGAAGACGTGACCGCCACCGCCGACGCAAACGGACACATTGTCATTACGTTCAGCCACGTCTCCGGCGCGGAGCCGCAGGTCAACGGCATTGAGGTCTTGTCGGGGGCCACCGTCGTGCAGGCGATCAATGCCGGCTCGCTCGGCGGCTTCATTGGCATCGACGTCGGCGGCTTTGTGAACCAGGGGACCCTGTCCGCCACGAATGGCGAAAGTTTGAACGTCGGCGGCACGTGGACGAACGCCGCCGGCGCAACGATTAGCTCCAGCGGCGGCGGTCTCGGGCTGGGCGATCAGTTCACGGGTTCGGCAGGTGAATGGACGAATGCCGGCACGATCACGGCCTCGAATGGTTCTATCGTCGGCCTCGGCGGTGCCTTCACTGTGGACGATCTCGGATCGTTCTCGGCCTCCAGTGACAGTACGGTCCAATTGGTTGGCGCGCTTGTCCTGCTGCCCGCCGCGCCGACGAGTTTGACTGCAACCGCCGGCGAAGATTTTACCGTCCTGAGCTGGACCAGCACCCAACAGGCAGTCGCAGGCTTTTCGATTGAGCGTTCCACCGACGGCGTTCATTTCAGCCAGATCGGCACGGTCGCCGGCGATGCCACGGCCTATGTCGATGCGGGCTTGAGCACGAACACGAACTACTATTATCGGGTGTTGTCCTACAACGGCGTCGGCAATTCGCCCTATTCCAATGTGGCTGCCGACACGACGGGGCAACTCAGCCCAGGCATGCTCGTCACTTACTATGGCACGACCGATTTGAGCGGGCCGGTGGAATATGCCGAGGTCGATCCGCTAGGGGCGATCGACGCCTGGTACAGCGCCTCTTGGGGTTCGTCGCTCTGGCTGGCCGAGCTCACGCCGCAGTACAGTGAAACTTACACCTTCAGCGCGTCGTACGACGGTTACGCCAAAGTTTGGGTCGGCGGCCAATTGGTCTTTAACTCCATCGATAACGACCCGGCCAACGCTCAGATTTCGCTCGTGGCCGGGCAGCACTACGACCTGAAAGTCGAATACGAATCGTACAGCGTTGGCTCCGGATCGGGCCAGCTCTCCTGGTCGAGCCCTTCGACCCCGAACGAGGTCATCCCCGCCAGCGCTCTTTCGATGACGACCGAAACCGGTCTCAATCTTGGCGCCAATCTGCCCGGCCCGGTGCTTTTGCAGACCGGCCACAGCACTCTGTCGCTCGGCCCAACCACTGGAAGCTGGTACCTGGAAGGTGGCGCGATCATCGGCGGCGTCTATCAGGCCACTGGCGGCGCGGAGCTGGTGGTCACCGACGGCGGCGGTACGCTCGATGGCGTGACCGCCAACAGCAACGTGGACATGACCAGTTACAACTCTGCCGGCTTGCACGTCGTCGACGGCTTGACGCTTAACCATGCCACCATTGCCCTAGGTAATCTGTCAGGCACGAACGCCGCCACCCTCTATTTCGACAACAATGAGGCACTCGCCGGCACCGGCAACGTGCTGTTTAATGCTGGCGCCCTCGAGGCCAACGGCGCCCTGACCGTCGGTCCCAACATCACCATTGACGGGAAAAGCGGTACGATTGAGGGTGCCGGCAGCATCGAGAACCAGGGTTCGATTGCCGCCGACGGTGCGGGCGGGGGCAATATTACCGTGAGTGCTAGCGGAGGCCTTACCAGCTTCACCAACGAAGGCGCCATCTCCGCCATCAATGGCAACACACTGGAAATCGGCGGCGTCTGGACCAATGCCGCCGGCGGCACGATCACCGCCAATGCGGCCAGGCTGCGTCTCGGCGACCAGGGTACCGGTTCCACCGAAGAATGGACGAACGCGGGCACGATCAGCGCCACGAATGCTTCGACCGTCGACCTCGGCGGCGTCTTTACCATGGACGATCTTGGTTCGTTCTCACGCTCGAGCGACACGACGGTGAACCTCATCGGCACGCTGGTGCTCGTTCCCGCCGCGCCCACCAGCCTGACGGCGACGACCGGCGCCGATTTCACGCTGCTGAGCTGGTCGAGCACGCAGCAGGCGGTTGCGGGCTTTTCCATCGAGCGATCGACCGATGGCATTCATTTCAGCCCGATTGGAACGGTCGCGGGCAGTGTGACCAGCTACCTCGATTCCGGCCTGAATCCAATCACGACCTACTACTACCGCGTGCTGGCCTACAATGCCGTGGCCAATTCGGCATACTCCAGTGTGGCCACCGCCACCACCGGCCAACTCGGGTCGGGAATGCTCGTCTCCTACTACGCCACGACCGACCTGAGCGGCCCCGTAGTCACTTCGCAGGTCGATGCCACGGCCAGCGACTCTTGGAGTGCTCAATACGGTTCGGCGCGGTGGCTCGCCGAGATCGTCCCGCAATACAGTGAAACGTACACCTTCGATCCCTACTTCGACGGCCAGGCCAAAGTCTGGGTCGGTGGCCAGATCGTCTATAACACGCTTGACAACGATCCGGCAAATCCAGACGTCGCGATGGTGGGGGGGCAGTCGTACGACTTGAAGGTCGAGTACCAATCGTACAGCGTAGGCTACGGTTCGGGCGACATCTATTGGTCGAGTACGTCGACTCCTTACGAGCTCGTACCGACAAGCGCGTTGACGATGCCGGCGCAAAGCGGTCTCGATCTCGGCAGCGGGCTGCCCGGCCCGACGCTCTCGCAAACCGGCCACAGTACCTTATCGCTCGACGCCACGACGGGAAGCTGGAACATGGACGGCGGTGACATCGTGGGAGGCACGTACCAGGCCAGTGGCGGGGCGGAACTGGTCTTTAGCACGCGACGCGGCACGCTCGACGGCGTCGCTGCAAACAGCAACCTTGACCTGGCCACAAACGACGGCGCCTACGTCGACGTCATCGATGGGCTGACGCTCAATAACGCCACCGTTTACATTGGCAATGCCGCCGGCTCGACAGCGGGCTTTCTCGACTTTACCGGCACAGAAACTCTGGGGGGGACCGGCACGGTGCTCTTCGGCTCGAACAGCGGCAACGTCCTGCAGGAAGACGGAACGCCCCCATCCACATTGACGATCGGCCCATTCATTACGATCCGCGGCAGCAGCGGCACCATCTATGCCATTTCCGGCGACACCATCATCAATCAAGGAACGATCCTGGCCGACAACAGCGGCGGCGGCAGCTTCGGCTACGATACGAGCTATTCCGGCGGCTTTACCGCCAGCACCGCGGCGGCCATCGACACCAGCGGTGTCACCAATCCCGCGCCGCAAGAGGTTTATCAAACCGCACGGCAGAGTTTCAGCTCGTTCTCGTACACGCTCACGGGCCTTACTCCGGCCAACAACTACAACGTCCGCCTTGACTTTGCTGATTTCCAGGCGACAGCCGCCGGCCAACGCGTGTTCGACGTCGCCATCAACGGCACGACTGTGCTCTCCAGCTTCGACATTTTCGCGGCGGCGGGCGGCGAATTCAAAGCGCTCGCCGAAGACTTCTCGAACATCGCCGCCGATGTCAACGGCCAGATCACCATCGTCTTCACGTACGATTCGGGCACGTATCCGGCACAGGTCAACGGCATTGAGTTGAGCGATCCGGTAACGATCAACGCCGGCGAGCTGCCCGGCGGCAGCTTCTCGATCAACACTACGAACTTCATCAACGAAGGCACCGTATCGAGCAGCAACGGCGGATCGATCGGCGGCATCAGCGTGATCAATGCCACGGGTCAGGTAGTCGCCACGACCGAAGGCTCGGCGGCCGGAGGTATCGTTGCGACCTTCACCGACTCAAATTCGAGCGACACGTTCAATCAACCCAGTATCAACTGGGGCGACGGCACAAGCTCCGACGGCACCATCAGCGGCCCGGACGTCAACGGCATATATACCGTCACGGGCACTCACACCTATGCCCAAGGCTACGTCGATGCACCGCTGACCGTGACCATCAGCGACACCGGCGGCTCGACGGCCGTGGCCACCGGCAGCATCAGCGTGGCCGACCTGCCATTGCACGCCGGCACTGCGACGGCCACGTCCAGCACCGAGGACCTGACTACCAGCACGCTCACCGCCACGTTCAGCGACGACAACCTCCTCAGCCTGACCACCGACTTCTCGGCCACCATCAACTGGGGCGACGGCGCAACCAGCACGAATGGCTACGCCATCGTGGGCGGCAACGGCAGCTTCACCCTCACCGGTTCGCATGTCTTTGCCGATGCGGGCCAACGCAACTTTACGATCACCGTCAACGACCAGGGCGGCAGCTCGGCTGTCATCACCGGTACCGCCACGGTGAGCGACGTCGCCTTGACTGCCGGCACTGCAACCGCCACCGCCGGCACGGAAGGAGTGTCGACTTCCACGCTCACCGCTACCTTTACCGACGCCAATCAGCTTAGCTCATCGGGCGATTTCTCGGCCTCGATCGATTGGGGCGACCACCATATCGACACCACCGGCTACTCCATCGTGGGCGGCAACGGCAGCTTTACGCTTACCGCCTCGCACGTCTATGCCGAGGACGGCACCCAGAATGTAGCGATCACGGTGACCGATGCCGAAGGTCAGACGGCCGTCGTCACCGGCAGCCTGACGATCCAAGACGCGGCGCTCACGGCCGGCGCCTTGACTCCGCCCGTCGCCAGCGAAGGCTCGCCGCTCACGAGCGCCGTCGTGTTTCACTTCACCGACGCCGATCCCACTGCCGCCGCGGCCGATTTTACAGCCACCGTCGCCACGGGCGACACCACGCTGACCAGTGCGGCGGATCCGGCGAATGTCAGCATCGTGCCCGACATGGTCAACGGCGGCTTCAACGTTCTCCTCTCCTACACCTACGCCGAAGAGCTGAGCGGCAAGACGTTCAGCGTTGCGGTGACCGATACCGGCGGCGCATCGACCGGCACGGTGAAAAACACGAGTTTCAACGTGGCCGACGCCGCGCTCACGGCCGGCGTCT
>DASSFG010000060.1:0-7754 GCA_035694685.1 Pirellulales bacterium | reverse complement strand
TCGTAGGAAACGACCATACCGGCCAGCAAGGTCGCCGTCAGGCCGCTGCGGACGCTCGCCGAAAGCATGCCCGACAGCCAACCCGCGACGATCCCGGCGATCAGCAACGCCCAGCCGAGCCGCCGCGCAAACGCCGGCGAGATTCTGCCCGATGGAATCGGTCGGCCGGGCCGCTCTTCGAGATCCACGTCGCGGTCGAAATAGTCGTTGAGCACCATGCCCGACAGATAGAGGCAAGCCGAAGCAGCGGCCAGCAGGGCGAATTGCTCTACAGGCTCAAGCGCTTCGTGGGTCACCAAAAAACCCATCGCCACGTCGGCCAGCGCCGTAAACAAATTGGGCAGCCGCAGCAACTCAAAGAGGGCACGAACAGGAGAGGATGAATTGGGGTCGGCCATCGGTTATCTACTGCGGTGGGCTTACGCCTCCCGCTCGCCTAGAGGCGGAGTTAGCGGTCTCTTCAAGTATTTTCAGCCGGCCGAAAGCCCCAGTCGAGCAAGCGCCGCCGTGACGAAGGCGAAGGCCTCGCGTGCAGCCGCGTCGGGGTCGTCGATGTATGGGTACAGCTCGACCGTCACCCAGCCGTCGTAGCCCGTCGCGGCAATTGCCCGCAACGTCGCCTCTAAATCGATCGCCCCGCGGCCGGGCACCAGGTGTTGGTGAACGCGCGTGGCGGCGATGTCTTCCAAATGATAATGCCGTGTGTAGGGCGCCATCCGCTCAACCCAGTCTTGCGGATCTTCGCCGACGCAATAGGCATGGCCGACATCGAAATTCAAGCCCACCCAGGGCGAATCGATCCGTTCGACGAAGCGGAGAAATTGCTCAAAATGTTCGATCATCAATCCAGGCTCGGGCTCGATCAGCAGTCCGACTTCAAGCCGCTCGGCCACCTCGACGCAGGGCATCAACTCGTCGTAAAAGATCTTCGCGGCCGACTCCCAGTCTTGTCCCTCGGCAAGCGGCCCGCCCGGCTCGGTCTGGAGGTTTTTGGCCCCAATCTCCGCCGCCAGAGCGAGAGCTCGCTTGGTATGCTCGCGGCGGATGGCCCGATAATTGGCGTCCGGCTCGATCCACGAGGGGTGCCAATAGGGCTGCCGCGGATCGTTGACGGCGTTCATCATAAAGCCATTGACGTTTGACACCGACAGCTCATGCCGTGCCAGCGCCTCGCGCAGTGATTGGCGTCGCTCGGCGAGCAGATTGACCGGCCAGGCATGAGGCACGTCAGCCAGAATTTCGATCCCTTGGTAGCCAATCTCCGCCACGCGCCGAATCGCCTCCTCCACCGAGAAGTGCATATAGGCGTTGGAGCTGAAAGCAAGGTTCATCCGGCGTCTCTTTGGCGTGATTAGCGTGGCGGGGAAGCATCATTGTAGCTTAGTCGCGCGTTCATTTACACCGCCCGCAACTCATGCTGGTGCGCAACGCTGCGTTGCCGCCGTGGGGTGGGACTGGCATGCGCGAAATCGGCTTTTTGCTAAGGCAACTCGCCAAGCCACGCGAACCCGAAGAGAAAGAGCCATAGGAAAAACAACATGCCAAACATCGTTGCTTGCATCCGTGTCGCGCGCCGATGGCGCCAAAGCCAAAACAGCCATAGTATGGCCAATGCACCAGCGTTGATCGCCAACTCCGCCCAAACGTAAGCGCGCCCTTGAAATTCTATTCCATAGGACCAGCCGTCATAAAACCAGTAGGCCGTCAGCATGGAACCGATGCCGAGCAGAAAGAAGTAACGCAGCGGCAACGGAGCCGGTAGCGAGGTGCGACCAAGGTAAAGATTTGCCAAAACATACGCCCCAAAAGGAATGGCGGCATCTATCCAAAGCGGGAAACTGAAAAGCGGCGCGATGATTGTGCAAAACGGCAATGGCGCCACCACTTTCGGAACACCGGCATAGGCTAACGAAGCCATCGCGCCCGCACTTACAAGTGCACCGCCGAGTGCAAGCAAAGCATGACTCTTTGCGTACCAGTTGAACGACATGCGCGGCTGCGGTGGACGCTTGCCGCTCAAAGCCAATTCCATCGCCACGCAAAAAGGTAAGGCGGTGGCAGGAACCGCAATGAAAGCGTCATCGGCGCCGCACCAACGGAGCAAGCCCAACTCGCAGGCAAACACACCGATGGCGCCGAGTGCGCCGCGAAGAGAGAATTGCGGCAACAAGCGTTTATCCATTCGGTTGCGACTGGCAAGCGGGTTTAATCCAGGCCGAACGTCCATGGCGGTTAGCGCGAACCTGAATCACGGTCAACACTCCCGCGCGTTGCTCCGCCCCATTTTGACTTTTGACTTTTGTATTTTGCATTTTGACTTTCAGCTCTCTCCCTATCCAGCCCTCGCCCCATCTGCCTATAATCAGCCGTTCGGTTTGCCCCTTCACCAGACGAGGATGCACATGAAGATGCGGTTGTTTGCAATTGGGATGTTGCTGGCGTTTGCCGCTGCGGCGCGTGCGGCCGACGACGAACCGAAGAAGGTCGTCAGCGTCGAAGGCATCACCGAATATCGGCTCGACAACGGACTGCGGGTGCTGCTCTATCCCGATCCCTCCAAGCCCAAGGTGACCGTCAACCTGACGGTGTTTGTCGGGTCGCGCCACGAGGGCTACGGCGAAACGGGCATGGCCCATCTGCTGGAGCACATGTTGTTCAAGGGCACGCCCGACCATCCCAAGATTCCCAAGGCCCTCAAAGATCACGGGGCCGACTTCAACGGCACCACCTGGATCGATCGCACGAATTACTTCGAGACGCTCACGGCCAATGACGAAAATCTCGAATTCGCCATCCGGCTGGAGGCGGATCGGCTGGTGAACAGCTACGTCAAGCAAGAAGACCTGCTGTCGGAAATGACAGTGGTGCGCAACGAATTCGAGCAGGGCGAAAACAGGCCCGAGGCGATCCTCAATCAGCGCGTGACCGCCGTGGCTTACGAGTGGCACAACTACGGCAAATCGACCATCGGCAATCGCAGCGACATCGAGCGCGTGCCGATCAAAAACCTGCAAGCCTTCTACCGCAAGTATTATCAGCCCGACAACGTCATGCTGATCGTGGCCGGGAATTTTGCTGAAGACAAGGCGCTGGAATACATCCAGAAATATTTCGGCGCCATACCGGCGCCCAAGCGCAAGCTCGATCAAACCTACACCGAAGAGCCGCCTCAGGACGGCGAGCGCACGGTCACCTTGCGGCGCGTCGGCGAAGTGGGCGTCGTCGACGTCGCCTACCATATCCCGGCCGGCGGACATCCAGATATCGCGCCGCTCGACGTGCTGAGCAACATTCTGGGCACGGGACCGTCGTCGCGGCTTTACGAGGCGCTGGTCGAAACGAGGAAAGCCACGGACGTGCACGCGTCGATCTTGCCCGCACACGATCCCGGCCTGTTCGAGGTGATGGCCGAAGTGCGGCGGGACGACCCGTTGGAACAAGTTCGCGACATCCTGGTAAAGACGACCGAGGCGGTCGGCAAGGAGGGCGTCAGCAAAGAAGAAGTCGAACGTGCCAAGCAACAGCTTTTGAAGGACCGTGTGAACGTCGAAGCAAACACCAGCCGGCTGGCGGTGCAGCTCAGCGACTGGGCGTCACAAGGCGACTGGCGGCTGTGGTTCTTGCACCGTGACCGGTTGGAACAAGTGACGGCCGACGACGTCAAGCGCGTCGCCGCCGACTACCTGCATCGCGACAATCGCACGGTCGGCATGTTCATACCGTCGAACAAGGCGGAGAAGACGCCGATTCCCGAAACGCCCGATCTGGCCAAACTCTTTGCCGATTACCAGGGCCGCGAGCAGGTCGCCACCGGGGAAGCCTTCGACGTTTCGCCTCAAAACATCGAGAAGCACGTCACACGCAAAAAGCTGGCCGGCGGCATGAAGCTGGTGCTGCTGCCAAAAAAGACCCGCGGGCAAACGGTGAACCTCAGCGTGACGTTGCGTTTCGGCAATCTGAACAACCTCAAGGGACTGGTCGCGGCGTGCGAAATGTTGCCGGAGCTGATGACCCGCGGCACCGAGGACCTTTCGCGGCAGGAGATTGAAGATCAACTCGACAAGCACTTCGCCACGTTGCACGCCAATGGCGACGCCGGCAAGGCGGAGTTCAATCTGCAGACCAAACGTGAACATCTTAACGATGTGTTGACGCTGCTTAAGCAAATTCTGCGCGAACCGTCGCTGGCGGAGGATGAGTTCGAGATCTTCCAACGTGAGACGCTCGCCCAGCTCGAAAAGCAACTCACCGAGCCGCAATTCCTGGCCCTCACGCAAGTGAGGCGAATGGTGTCGCCTTATCCCCAAGGCGACGTGCGGTACATCCCAACGATTGAGGAAGATCTGGCGCGATACAAATCCGTCAGCCGGGAGCAGCTCATTAAGCTGCGAGATGAATACCTGGGCAATACGGCGGGCGAGGTGGCGGTTGTGGGCGATTTCGACGCCGAGGAGACGGAGAAGCTGCTGGCCGACATTTTCGACGATTGGGAAGCCTCGCAGTCGTACGACCGCCTGCCCAGGCTTTACTTTGCCGACGTCGAGGGGGGCAAACAACGGATTGTCACGCCCGACAAAGAGAACGCTGCTTACATGGCGGGTTTGGCGATGCCAATGAACGACGCCGACGCTGATTACCCGGCAATGGTCATCGGCGACTTCATCTTCGGCGGCAGTTCTCTGGCCTCGCGACTGGGCGACCGCGTGCGGCAGCAAGAAGGGCTGTCCTACGGCGTGCGGTCGCATTTCGCGGCTGAATCGCTGGACGAGCGGGCCGGCATCACGTTGATGGCGATTTACAATCCGGCCAACGTGAATAAGGTCGTCTCGGCGATCGGCGAAGAGCTCGACCGGCTCGTGGCCGACGGCGTGACCGAAACGGAGCTGGAAGAGGCCAAGAAGGGCTGGATCGAGGAACACTACGTTGACCGCACCAACGACTCGCATCTCGTCTCCGAGCTGTCCAAAACCGCTCATGTCGACCGGACGATGGAGTATTACGCCGACCTGCAGGAGAAGGTGGGCAAGCTCTCAACCAAACAGGTCAACAAGGCCCTGAAAAAGCACGTTGATCCAAAGCGGCTGGCGATCGTGGTCGCCGGCGACTTCAAAGACGACTCGCAGGCCGAAAAGCCCGATGCCGAGAAGCCCAACGCCGAGAAGAGCGACAGCAAGGCGGAAGTCGGCCGCAAGCCGGCCTCCAAAACCAAGGCCGGATCGCGCTGAGCCGTTTCGCAGGTCAGGCTTTCCAGCCTGATGGCGTGTCATGCTGAAAAGTTGGAGCTATGACGCCATCGGCTTGGAATGCCTGACCTGGAGCACCGTCAGGCTGGAAAGCCTGACCTACTGAAATGATTGAATATCGCACCGACGTTCGCCCCGATGCCGCGCTGGTGGCTCAATTGTTCGCGGCCGCGCCGTTGAACCGGCCGTTGGACGATATCGAGCGCATCGGCCGGATGTACGCCGCCTCGAACATAGTCGTCACGGCGTGGGACGGCAAACGGCTGGTCGGAGTGCTGCGCGGCTGGACCGACGGGGCCTTCGACGGCTACATCTGTGATCTGGCCGTTTCGCCCGACGTGCAGCGGCACGGCGTGGGCCGCAAGCTTTTGGAACTGGCCACGAGTGGCAAGCCCGACGTGCAGTTTGTCGTCCGCGCTTCGGCGATCGCACGCGACTACTACGAGCACCTAAGCTGGCAAAAAATAGAGAACGGCTGGTACTTGAGCCGGCAACGCTAACCGCCAGGAGCTGGCACGGCTTCCAGTAGCCGATCGATGACCTGGTCGACGGAAACGCCTTCGGCTTCGGCCCGGTAACCGACGAGGATGCGGTGCCGCAGGGTAGCGTGCACGAGCGACCGCAGGTCGTCGACCGTCACGTGGGCGCGGCCTTGGAACAGGGCGCGCACTTTAGCGCCCAATACGAGAAATTGCGCCGCACGAGTACCGGCGCCCCAGCTTACCCACTCGTTAATGAAGCTCGGCGATCCCGCCTGACCCGGCCGACTGGCCGCGGCCAACCGCACGGCGTAGCGCACCAGGGCGTCGGCCACCGGCACGCGGCGGACCACGTCGTGAAAGTTCCGCACGTCTTCGCCGGTGTAAAGCGGCTCGATCGGCTCCGGCTTCCGTGAAGTCGTCTGCTTGACGACCGCGACTTCGTCGTCTTCAGGCAGGTAGTCAATCTCCACGTTGAACATGAAGCGATCGAGCTGCGCCTCGGGCAAAGGATACGTGCCTTCCATCTCGATCGGATTTTGTGTGGCCAGCACGAAGAACGGTTCCTCGAAGGTATAGCGGACGCCGCCCACCGTTACCTGGTGCTCTTGCATGGCCTCCAAAAGGGCGGCCTGCGTCTTGGGAGGCGTGCGGTTGATCTCGTCGGCCAGAATTACGTTGGCGAAGATCGGCCCTTTGACGAACTGCATGCGGCGGTGCCCCTCGGCCGTTTGCTCGAGGATTTCGGTGCCCGTAATGTCGGCGGGCATCAGGTCGGGCGTGAACTGGATGCGCTGAAATTTGAGGTGAAAGATCTGCG
This sequence comes from Pirellulales bacterium, assembly GCA_035694685.1. Taxonomy (GTDB): domain Bacteria; phylum Planctomycetota; class Planctomycetia; order Pirellulales; family JAICIG01; genus DASSFG01. Next base: position 1,212 of record DASSFG010000060.1, on the reverse strand, counting down.
CGATCGACCGCACGAGCAACGTCTTGGCCAGGCCCGGCGCGCCGGTGATCAGGCAGTGCCCGCCGGCGAACAGGCTGATCAAAAGCTGCTCGATGACGGCCTTTTGGCCAACAATGACCTTGGCCAACTCCGCGTCGATCCGCTTTCGCCCCAGGCGGATTTGCTCCACGATTTGCTGTTCGGCGATAAAGGGGTCGAGGTCAGTCATGGAATCAGCATAGCCGATGGCGAACGGCGACGCATCCTTCAGTAAGGGCTGAGGTGATAATCCGGCGACACCGTTCCGGCGACGCAGTTGACTCGGTCATTAAAGCATCGCAAAATTCATCTATGGGAACGACTACCGCTATTCCTGCCGAAATCATCGTCGATCTGCAACAGGCTGCGGAACTTGCCGCGAAAGGCATCCGAGATCCGGAAGCGATGCGCCAAGCATGTAAAGACATGGACCGGCGTCGCGAGCAGATCTTTGCGAGACAAGGAATCCTCGATATCGGCCTCGCCGCGATTCGCGAGCTTCGCGACACATGATCTACGGCCTTGATTCCTCGGTCGCCATTAAGTGGTTCATTCGCGAAGCTGATACCGACAAGGCGCTTCGCCTTCGCGACGAATATCTCCAGGGAATCCACCGCCTCCTTTCGCCGGACGTGTTTCCGTTCGAGATCGCCCATGCCTTGACCCGCGCCGAACGTCAGGGGCGAATCCCGGTGCAAGACGCCCTTAAATTATTGGCGGACGCGCTGAACGTGCTGCCGCTATTACACGATGGCCTGCCGCTTCTCCCCCGCGCCGCCGAATTATCTTCCCAGGCCCGACTGGGAGTTTATGACTGTCTCTACATCAGCCTGGTTGAGCGCGAGCGGTGCAAACTTGTGACGGCAGACCAACGCCTTGCGAACACCTTTCCGATGCACACCGTTTTGCTAAGCTCCCTGCCGTGATGCCACTTCATCGCCTGTGTGGTCAGTGCGTCATCGCATAGGTGACGATATTGATCCCCAACGGGTACGCCCACTTCTCCGACATTTCACGGAAGTAATCGGGGCTGGCGCCTTCTTGCTCCCAACCGTCGCCGAGATCGGTGTTGTGGCAGATGATGGCCATCATGCGGCCTTTGTCGTCAAACAATGCCCGATAGTGCGGCTCCTGAGCATCCCAGCGTTCCGTGGTCATGCCGTTCATCCAGTGACCGATGCTCGGTACCTGCGG
>DASSFG010000059.1:0-30285 GCA_035694685.1 Pirellulales bacterium | reverse complement strand
TGTTCGGGCCGGCTATTTGGTGGGACTCGCTTCGCTCGTCCCACCCTACGGATAGTGCCACCTCTGCCGGACAACTCACTGTTAAGACACTACCTACTGACATGCCCACGCATCCCATTCGCCTGTGGCGAACAACTACCGGCACGCTCACGCGTGCCGCTCGCCTGTGGCGAGCGGGACGCGCGGCGCCAAAAACGAAAACGGCCTGAACGCCGGCTGTTTACTGCCGCGGCGTAGCCGCGGGCCTAGCCCTCCTCGTTTGAGCTGCGAGAACGCCGGTTCTCGCGACTGCCCGATGAGCGGTCGCTCGACGAGTCATCTCGCGAACTTGATCGCGAGCTGGATCGACTTGAGCCGTTATCATTGTCTTCGTCAAGCTGCTTAATGAGCTGCTTGGCGTGCTTCAGATGATCTTTCGTCGTTTGCTCCGCCTCTTCGATCAGTTCGTCCAGCTCGGGCGAGGCATAGCGGCTAAAGACCTTGAGCGTATCGAGCATTTCCATGTGCTTGGCGATCTGCAGGCCGATAAAGCACTTGTCGAATTCGTCGCCGTCCTTGCTTTCCAGCTCTTGTTCGGCCGACGCCACACATTGCTGCCCGAGCTGTTGCTTGAGACGCACGAGGTTGAGGCCGCCCGATTGTGAGCTATTGCGGCCCTGACCCGCGAACTGTTGCAGCTCTTCAACCATTTTCGCATGATCGTCGATCAGCTTCTTCGCGAGCTGCTTGACGTCGTCGCACGATGCTCGTTCAGCAGCCAGGTGGGCCAATTGGATCTCACCACGGTTGTCGACGAGCAACCAACTGGCCAATTCACGGTCAGCGGCTCCGCCTTGCGATTGTCCTGACATGCGTCGAGCGACGTAACGTTGGCCGCCATTTGCCTGGCCAGCTTGCTGAAATTGCTGTCCGCGACTGTAGCCTTGCCCGTCGTAGTTCTGACCTCCGCCATATTGACCATACTGGCTGCCCTCATACCGGTCTTGGTATTCGCGACTGCGGCGGTATTGTGCCGACGTATCGGGGGCCACTCCAGCCAAGATCAAACCCGTCAGTGCTGCCGCGACCTTCCAATTGCGCATGCTAACCTCGCTTCCATCTCGAAAAGGGGGACGATACGGTAACTCGCACTCTACCCCGCGAGCGAGAACGCATGGCGCGAGCACAATACGTGCCGCGAAGAGGCGGATCCGTAATCTTCCTTATGGCTGGGCGCGGTTCAAAATCTCGTCGGCGCGCTTCAGTAGTGCCAGACCTGAATCGGAGAGGGAGCTGTGTGGACCCGCCGGGTCGCAGGCCACGAACCTCCCATGACAATGCTGACACGCAACTTGCCTTCCCAAGTATTCGACACGCACGCGCAAACTGCGACCGCACGTCGGGCAAGGCTGTACGAAGTGGGTATGTTGGACCATGATCATTGCTCTCCTGCAATACGGTCGAATGGCATCCGGTCGACGTCATCCATAAACGCCCTCTGCAGCAGGTCGGCCTCACCCAACTGATGGGCTTCCAGCCGCTGACGAAAATTCTCGAATGTCATTTCCGCCATTCTCCAACTCCGCTGCCAGCGATGGCGCTCGATGTCGTGATCGCACAGGTCGATCAGGTGACTCAACTCGGTAAACAACGCCTGGTGGTCGCTCCTCAACTCATCGGCGCAGCGGCAAAGTGAGGGGGCGGTCTCCACCACCTCGCGCAAGTAGCCGTCGCACTCCTTCAGCGCGAACATCATTCCCAAATGCTCGCTCAGTTCATCCAGGGCCTCCAGCAGGCGAACGGCGCCGCTGGTGGTTCCCACGCGATGCTCTCGAAAGAGCCGATCAACGCGATCCAGGTGCTCGTCGAGCTCGCGTTGCTCGTCTCGCACTTCTTTACTGACGATTGGCAATTTCGCTCCAGTAGCCATCGAAGTATCCTCTCCGTGAACTGGTGGACCGGGGCGGCTCGCGGCCGGCGCGAAAAGCAAGCTGCAGCTTGACCTGAACCGGCGAATCGGGCCGTGGCGGTCCTCCTTGCAATATGCCCCTCTCGGTAACAGCCCGCTCCCTATGAAAACCCCGGGCGGAGTTCTCATTGAAAGCCGGCGACATGCCGTTCTCTGGCCCGGGCCCTGATGCGCTAGCGCGCCCATGGTGCGCTCACGCGAGTGGCTGGCCGGAGCCAACGCGGCTTCGGCCGGGTACAATCGGAGGTGCTAATCCAAGCTGTAAAACGAATGATCTTCGCTCGACTTGACCAGCACGTAACTTTAAGAACTGCACCGGCGTCAAGTCAACAACCCAATCGGCGTGCCAAACGTACAATTTCAGTGTTCTCAGCCGGCGGAGGAGCTAGCCATTGGTTCCAGATCGCCCACCCACATGAGCTTATCGGCGTACCTTGATCTTGACGCATCTCTGCAAACGATAGGGCTTTGCGTCGTCGCGGCGGTTGCTGGCGCCATTAATTCGGTGGCTGGCGGCGGCACACTATTGACCTTTCCCGCCTTGATCGCGGCGCTCGGCGGCACCGCCGAGGCGGCAGTTTTGGCTAATGCCACCAGCACCGTGGCCTTGTTCCCCGGCTCGCTGGCCGGCATGGCCGGATATCGCCGCGAGCTGCTCGCCGCGCGCTCCTGGATCAAGCTGCTTTTGCTGCCTAGCACAGTGGGCGGACTGATCGGTTCCCTGCTTTTGATGTTGCTGCCGGCGGAGTCGTTCAAATTGTTGGTGCCCTGGCTCTTGCTGACCGCAGCGGTTCTCTTCTGGCTGCAACCGCACGTGGCGCGAAGGATCGTGCACGATGCAAGCGCCAACACAGACGGCCCGCAACATGTGCTCCTGGTAGCAACGCTTCAGTTATTCGTAGCCATCTACGGAGGCTACTTCGGGGCGGGCATCGGCATTCTCATGCTGGCCGCGCTAGGGCTAATGGGCCTGCACGACATTCACCAGATGAACGGCCTGAAAACGCTGTTCGGCTCCGCCATCAACGGAGTCGCGGTGGTGGTCTTCATCGCCTCGGGCAAAGTGCAATGGCCCTTCGCGGCGGCGATGGCGGCGGCGGCCATCGCCGGCGGCTATGGCGGCGCGCATGTGGCGCGGCGCCTGGACCGCAACTTTGTGCGCAGAGTGGTTATCTTCATCGGGCTCGCTCTTGCCACTTACTATCTCTACCAGCAGTGGCAGACCTCTCGGTAATCGTCGATGGACGCCAGTCCATACGCCTCGACGCGTCAGCCAGGCAGGGGGCACCGCACCCTATTGCAGTTTTCGTACGGGTTGTCGATTCGGGCAGTCGCCGTTCGACTATTCTCTGGTTTGCAGAGTTCGCTGCTGCCTCGCCCCACTCTATTCACCATTCGTTGCTTATAAGCCAGGAGATATCTCGATGAAAGTCATGGTCATTGTTAAAGCCAGCAAGGATTCCGAGGCGGGCGTGTTGCCCAGCCAGCAGTTGCTCGCGGAAATGGGCAAATTCAATGAAGAGCTGGTTAACGCCGGGGTGATGCTGGCGGGTGAGGGCCTGCACCCAAGTTCCAAAGGCAAGCGAGTACGTTTCTCGGGCGAGGAGCGCACCGTGATTGACGGGCCGTTTGCGGAAACGAAAGAGCTGATCGCCGGATTCTGGCTCTGGAAAGTGAAATCGATGGAGGAAGCCCTCGAATGGATTAAGCGTTGCCCGAACCCGCACCAGCAGGACGGCGAGGTCGAAATTCGTCAGGTATTCGATCCGGAGGACTTCGCGCCAATCGATCCCAGCGGAGAACTGCGCGCGGCCGAAGCCCGCCTGCGGGCGCGTTGCGGTTGACCGGCAAAACCCGCATCGCTCGACGCTCGCGGCGGCGTCGGGTGGGCCGGCGCTCGCAAGCTCGCTCACGCCGGCGGCATGCGCTCCACTGGCTTGACGAGCGGGTGCTGATCGCGATGGCCGCCGATGAACACGGCGACCCACTCGGCCAAACGCCGGCCCAAAAGCCGACAAGCGGCCTTCAACTCGTCGCTACGTGGCTCGCGGGCCGAAACGGCGCCGTAGTGCAGCGTCGTCAATTTGCCGGCGTAGTCGGTCACACCGAAGACCAGAAAACCGAAATTCATTAGCACCGTCAGCAGAGACTGGCAGGCCAGCTCCTGCCCCCCGCCCCAGCCGCCCGACGACGAAAACGCGCACGCGATCTTGCCATCGACTTGCATCCAGTGTGGCATCATCGTTTCGTCCCAAAAGCGTTTCATTTTCCACGAGAGGATGCCCATGTTCGTCGGGCTGCCCAGAGCCAGGCCATCGCACCACAGCACATCCTCGGCCCTGGCCTCGTCGAGATGACGCAGCCGGACTTCCACCTCGGGCACGTCCCGCGCCCCCTCGGCGACCAGCGCCGCCATCTTGGCCGTGTTGCCACTGGCCGAGTCGTAGAGAACCAGCACCTTGTTCATCGGAAAAGCTCTCTCGCATGAGGGCCACAGCCGGCAAAAGGGGCGTCAGCGGAACCGCTCACGGACCCAACCGCGAAAGGAATTGATCCAGGCCGATTCATCGAGCGCGCGCATCGGATCGAGGAACTCCTCCAAGTCTTTGACCCGCAGCATCGGCAAATTGAAGCTCGTTTCACAGGGAACGTATTGGCCTTCATCGAGTCGAAGCGATTGCAACTCCCCGTCTTCCCAATGCCAGACTTCCGGAACGCCCAGCGCCGCGTAGATCGACATCTTGTTCACATCGCCATGGGTGAAAACGACTTCCAGCGCCAAGTCGGGCGGAGGATCTTCGGCAAGATCGACTTCAGGCCGGCTTGAAACCCGCTCGTGGCTGTGGATGTAGTAGCACTCGTCGGCTTCCAGTCCCTTGTCGATATCGCGTCGCTTCCAAGTGGTGGCGCGGAAACTGCGGCGCGGAATGTTCAACTCGGCGGTGAAGGCCTCAATCAGTTGGCCGATCAGCTTCGTCACGTTTTCGTGCCGGTTCGAGTTGACCATCATTTCCAGCGTACCTCGATCGTAGGTCATCCTGACGTGACAGTTCGCTTCGATGTCGCGCAGCCTCTCATAGACTTCCCACGGCACACCGCGCAACGTGAATCGAGGTTCCGTTGCCAGTTGTTCGACTGTGGCCATCGTGAAAAGCTCCTGTCGTCAGCGCGAAAACAACTTCATTCTACGTCCAAGTATATCTCAACCGACCGTTTCACGGAATTCCTACGACGCTTGTAGCCGCGCGCCGAAACGCTGGCCGCAGGCGGCGACGATGCGGTCGCGTACTTCGTCGGCCTGGCCGCTGGTGAGCGTGGCGCGCGGGTCGCGTAGTGTAACGCTTAACAAGAGCCGCTTTTCTCCGCGGTGAGTCAGCTCATCGTTGTGATAGACGTCTTTGAAATCAAGCTGCTCCAATACCGCCCCGGCCGCCACTCGCACCGCCGCGGCGACGTCGCTCCAGCGCACTCGTTCTGTGAGTTCCAGGTTCAAGTCGCGCACGATGGCCGGAGTCGACGGCACCTCGCGATAGTGCGGCACCAATTGGGCCAGGTCGACAAGTGGAGTAAGGCGTAATTCGGCCACCGTCGCCGCGCCGCGCAATTCGAATTGCTCGCGGGCCGCCGCGCTCACCTCGCCCAGCAAGCCGATGCGGTCACCGCCCAGCACCAATTCCACCGCTCGGCCAGCCGCCAGCAGATCGTGAGCGAAGTCGCGGACCTCCAAACCGGGTTGCACTTTCAGCGCTGCCAACAGCGCTTCGACGGCTCCTTTTACCTCAAAGAAGTCGCCGCCGCTGGTGAGCGCGAGCATCAAATCCTCGTCGGGCAACCCGCCGGGCTTGGGCAAATAGATCTTGGCGATCTCAAACAGCTCGATCACGGTGTTGGCCGCCGCCTCGTTCGTCCGCCTGGCGCCAAGCAGGCTCGGCACAAGACTGCGGCGCAGACGGTCGGCGCGGCGCAAGATGGGCGTCGGCGAAACGAGGGGGGCGGCGTCGGTCCAGGGACTGAACGCCTGCGACCAGCCCTCTTCAACCGCGCTCAACGTCATCGCTTCGTCATAGCCGAGCGCCGTCAGCGTCTGACGCACCCGCGACGCGACGCGGTCTTGCTTGCGCTCCGCCGAGGGCGACATCGGCACGCTAACATCTTCGGGAATCGCTTCGTAGCCGTGAATCCGGGCGGCTTCTTCAATTAAGTCGATCTCGCGCGTCAGATCGCGCCGCCAACTGGGCGGAATCACCTCGATCTGCCGCTCCTCCGCGGCGACGACCTTGTTGCCGAGGGCCTCCATGATGCGGCGAACTTCGGCCGCCTGGATTTCGATGCCGAGAATCCTCGGCAGTTGGCCAAGCCGCAGCACGATCGGCTGGCGCGCCGGCGGACGGCGGCCCACGTCGATGACGCCCGATGCCAACTCGCCGCCGGCCAACTCCAAAATCAACTCACAAGCGCGGCGGCTGGCCCAATCGACGCCCTCGGGATCGAGGCCGCGCTCAAAGCGGTACGAAGAATCGCTGTGCAGGTTGAGCCGCCGGGCAGTGTTGCGGATCGAAAGCGGCGCGAATTCGGCGCTTTCCAGCAGCACGGCGATTGTACTTGAAGTCACTTCGCTGTTCGCTCCGCCCATCACGCCGCCGATACCGACGGGTTTTTCGGCGTCGGCAATCACACACACCCCCGGCCCGGTCGGATAGGATTTGTGATCGATGGCCAACAGCGTCTCGCCTTCGCGTCCCTCGCGGACCACAATCCGCCGGCCTGCCAGCCGGTTAAAATCGAACGCGTGCAGCGGCTGGCCACACTCCATCAACACGTAGTTCGTCACGTCGACGACGTTGTTGATGGCCGCTACGCCGATGGTCGCCAGCCTGCGGCTGAGCCACGCGGGGCTTGTTCCCACTTTGACGCCCGTCAGCACCCGGGCCGTATAACGATAACAAAGCTGCGGGCACTCCAGGTCGACGCGCGTCATGCCGGCCACGTCTTGCTTGCCTTGGCGCGGCGAGGCCGGCGGCACTTTCAGCGGTTGTTGAAAGAGCACGGCGGCTTCACGGGCGATACCTAAGTGCCCCAGACAATCGGGGCGATTGCTGGTCACTTCCAGGTCGATGGCCAGGTCGTCGCCCACCGGCTCGCTGCTTTCGTGATTCAGCCCGGCCATCATCAGCCGCCGCTCGAACTCCGCCGGCGGCACATCGAGGGAGACGTATTCTTTAATCCAGTTCCAGGAAACGAGCACGTGGGCAGCTTGTTAGGACGTGAATGTGACGATTAGCGACACTACTATACTGGCGGGCGCTTCGCAGCTTCAAGTATGCCTGGAAAATTGCCAGCGAACGACCTAAAATGCAGCCCGTTGCGTAATAGCAATAAAACTGCGCTATCACCTGTTCGACTTACCGACCGTAATTATCGACCGAGGATGCTGCGACTCACGGATGTCAAGAAGTCGTTTATCGAGCCCGACGGCACGCCGCTGTCGATCCTCGATGTTCCGCGCTTTGAGGTGCCGGCGGGCCAGCAGATGGTGCTCGTCGGACGTAGCGGCTGCGGCAAAACCACGCTGTTGCACGTGATCGCCGGCATTAGCCGCCCCGACGAGGGCAGCGTGGAAGTGAACGGCTGCGACCTCGTGCGTTTGCCCGAAGCCGGTCGCGACCGCTTTCGGGCAGACAACATCGGCTACGTCTTTCAGACGTTTAACCTGCTGCCCGGCTTTTCGGCGCTCGAAAACGTGTTGTTAGGCATGACCTTCTCCCGCGGACGTGCCGACGCGGCTCGCGCCGTGGCCTTGCTCACGCGGGTGGGCCTCGGGCACCGCCTGACGCACAAGCCGGCCATGCTCTCAGTAGGCGAGCAGCAGCGCGTGGCGGTGGCGCGGGCCCTGGCCAATCGGCCCAAGCTGTTGTTGGCCGATGAACCGACGGCCAACGTCGACTCTCGCAATCAGCAGCACATCATCGAGCTGATCCGACAGACCTGCGCCGAGGAGAACGTCGCGCTGGTGCTGGTGACTCATACGCCGGAAGTGGCGGACCAGTTCGAACGCGTCGAGCGACTGGAAGAATTCAACCGAGCGGTGGCCGCAGCATGAGCCTTTGGAAAATCGCCTGGCGGAGTATGCAGCAACGGGCCTTGGCCACGAGCCTCACCGGCGTGTCGATGGCGCTCGGCGTGGCCCTGGTGGTCTGCGTGCTGGTGATCCATTCGGTAGTTGAGCGGTTCTTCGTCAATCGGGATCGCGGCTACGACATGATCGTGGGCGCCACCAAGGGCGGTCGGCTGCAGCTCGTGCTCAACACGGTCTATCACCTGAGCCAGCCGGTCGAGAACCTGCCCTACAGCTTTTACAAGGAGTTTCTCAACGACGGCGAACATCCGGGCAAGTACGCCAAGTACGTCGACGTGGCGGTGCCCTTCTGCCTGGGCGACAGCTACCAGGACTTTCGCGTGGTGGGCACCACGCCCGAAATGTTCGAGGTCTGGGAGCCGTTTCAGAAGTACGAATTCGCCGAGGGCCGCAACTTCGATCACGACAACTATTTCGAAGGAGTGATCGGCGCCGTTGTGGCCAGGGCCACAGGCTTGAAAGTGGGCGATACGTTTCAGCCAACGCACGGAGTCGAAGGGACCGAGGGCGCCCATAAGCACGACGCCTTCACCGTGGTGGGCATCTTGAAGCCTACAGGCACGCCGAACGACCGCGCCTTGTTCATCAACATGGAAGGCTTTTATTTGCTCGCCGGGCACGCCAAGGACGAACCCGAAGGTGCAAGCGACCATGAGCATGATGCCTCGCATGGGCACGATGAGCACGACGAGCACCACGCGGAGCACGGTGACCATGATGAGCACGACGATAAAGAGCACGCCACGTCAGAGCATGGCGACGAACACGAGCATGACGACGTAGGTCAGCCTTTCCAGGCTGACAAGCGTCAGGCTAAAAGCCTAACCTACGACAAGCATGACCACGATGAAGAGGGCATGCCGGGTCACGATGAGGGCCACGAGCACGCCGACCATGAACACGAAGACCACGCCGATCATGAGGAACACGAGCATGGTGAGCACGGCCATGAGCACGAGCACGCACACACGCCGCTTCCCGAATCTCAGCGTGAAATAACCGCCATCCTGGTGCGCTGCCACTTCGCGGCGTCCAAGTCGTTGCTCACCAAGATCAATGAAGGAGTCGAGGCTCAGGCCGTATTGCCCGACCTGGAAGTTCGCACGCTGTTGGACATGATCGTCGGCAATCTGCGGCTCTTGCTGCTGACGATGTCGGTGTTGATCGTGATCGTAGCGGGCATCGGCATCATGGTGAGCATTTACAACTCGATGAGCGACCGCCGCCGCGACATCGCCGTGATGCGGGCTTTAGGCGCGCGGCGCGCGACGGTGTTCAGCGTGATTTTGCTGGAGTCGATTCTAGTGTCGCTGGGCGGCGGAGCGGCGGGCTGGGTGCTCGGCCATCTGCTGCTCGTCGTTGCCAGCCCATTCATTTTGCTCTACACGGGCTTTGCTGTGAGCGGGCTGCAGTTCTCCTGGCTCGAACTGTCGTTGATCGGCGGGCTGATCCTGCTGGCCTCGGTCGTGGGGTATCTGCCCGCCCTGGCGGCCTATCGTACCGACGTGGCCAAAGCCCTCTCGGCGGCGCCCTAGCGCTCTGTCAATACTCAAATGATGGATCGCAAGATCGTCGCCATAGTCGTAGCCGTAGGGTGGGACGAGCGAAGCGAGTCCCACCACTTGGTGGAATCATGGTGGGACTCGTTTCGCTCGTCCCACCCTACGCTTTACTCGCCACCGTCCATCAATCCACGGCTAACAGGGCCCTAGCGCGACGATTCCGCCACCAGATGAAGCTGCTTGCAGACGAAGAACTGGAGCGATCAGGGACCGTCGCCAACTCGTCGATGAACCGCGAGCGCGGACTCACAGGCCCGAACAGCTATGAGAAAGAGCTAGGCTTCAATCCTCTTCGTTTCCTGCGCGAACGAAGCACCGCCGTGAAGCGCGCCACCGCCGGCCAGCGCGCCGCCTGGCTCGATCTTTGCTGCGGCAACGGCCGAGCACTTTGTGAAGCTGCGCTAGAATTGACGAGCCAAGGCGAGCCGCAGCAGTTCGAATTGCTGGGCGTCGACCTCGTCGCCACCTGGCCGCGATTGCCGCCGGAGCTTTCTTGCGTGGCCTATCAAGCCGCCTCACTTCACTCCTGGCGGCCCACGCGAAAGTTCGACCTGATCACCTGCGTTCATGGCCTGCACTATGTGGGCGATAAGCTCGGCCTGATCGAACGGGCGATGGAATGGTTATCTTCGGGAGGCCGTTTTGTCGCGCATCTCGACCTGGCCAACCTTAGCCTCGCCGATGGAACGTCAATGAATCGTCGGCTGCGAGCGACGTTTCGGAAGTTCGCCCTTCCGTACGACCCGCGAAGACGTTTGTTGGCCGTCGACGGGCCAAGGGCGATCGACTTCGGCTATCGCTATCTAGGCGCCGACGATGAGGCAGGAGCGAACGCGACCGGCCAGCGGGCCGTCAACTCCTATTACGACAGGTGCGAGGGTTAGTCCCGAAACTGTCAGCATACTATCATGCCGTTTAGTCGTATGTCCGACGTCACCGAATACCGCGAAGGGCGGCCCTTATCGCGAGATACCCAAATAAAGTTTATCAGAGGTGTCGAAGATTGTTAGAATGGTCGGTCGTGGGACCGTAGCTCAATGGTCAGAGCAGGGGACTCATAATCCCTTGGTTGCAGGTTCGAGTCCTGCCGGTCCTACTTGGCCATGACCGATTCGCCGCTTGCTGGTCGAAACCAGCGTGAGCCGTCGGGTAACTCGACGGACGAGATCGTCATCGCCACCATCAACCGGCCCAAGCTGAACTGAAAACGGCGGGCATAGGAGTAGTTTAACGCGCCGGGGGGGCAGCGGCTGCACGGCCGCCTACCGAAATGCCCTCGCGTCAAGCAATCGCTCGATGGCATCGCATGCGGCAGGCGTGCCCTGTTCGTCGCGCATCGTTGCCGCGATGCGGGCAGCCCGCTCAGCATAGCTTGTTTCCGTCAAGAGCCTTTGCAATTCGCGAGCGGCGCGAGCGGGCGTAAATTTCGGGCTCGCCGGCCTCTGGTTCGCCGACGAACACGGCACCGTATGCCGCGGGAAAAACTTCACTGGCATAGCCGCAGCGATCGCAACTGGCTTGATAGATCGTAGGCAATCGTTCTGCCTATCGGTTGCTAGAGAGGAAGTTCGACAGCGAGAACCGCCGGTTCATGGGATGAGTATAGCCGGTTTATCCCTCTGTCGCCGCTCCGCGGCGCGACGAATCGACGACATCGGAACCGTGGGCTTGCGCCCAATGGCTAGATTATCTCGCCGCTCCGCGACTAGTGCCTTGTCCAGAGTAAGAATTGGGGTTGGCGTCTGTAGGGAACGCACTCCGTGGCGTTCCGTGAATCACCAGGCGACGTCAACTAGCAGTCCACGGAACGCCACGGAGTGCGTTCCCTACAGAGACCGGGAGAGTCCCAACCCGAAGTTTAAGCGTGGACAAGGCACTAGCTCGCTTCTGCCACGCGGCATGTTAGAATGACGGCGATACTATGAAAACGTGCCCTGCTTGCCATCGAACGGTGCCGGAGAGTGCGACGGTTTGCCCGCATGCCGGCTGCGGTAAACCGCTGGCGCAGGCGCCGGCTGGCGGGGCGAAGAAACGACCTCCGCCCCCGCCGGGTAAAGTACAGCTTGCCGCCGGTCATGCGACGCACACGCGAGCGGCCTCCTCGCCGACGAGCGATGCTACTTCGCGGCGCGGGCCGCTGGCAACGGTGGCGCTTTTGCTGCTGCTCTGCCTGCTCGTCGGGGGAGTTTATTACGCGGCGGTGATGTCGAAGTCGCAGAAGGCCTCAGAGGTGGCCGTTCAACCCGCCCGCCCGTCGGCTACCGCCGACGCCAATAAACCGCCATCATCGAACTTGGAAAACAAGCCCGCCGAGGCGAAGTCGGCCGGTGACCAGAAACATGCCGACCAGCCGGAGAAGGCATCCGGCACAAATCCGCCGGCGCCTCCTAAGCTGGCTGAAATGACGCCCGTCAACAAGGACGAACAGGCGCCTACCGAGGTGGCGGCCGTCACCTCGCAACCATTGGGCATATATTCGGAGAGGACCCGCCCGGATCGCGAGAAGTGGATTGCCGGCGTGGGCGGCACGCCGGTCTCGGAGCAGGCAGTGGCTGGCGGCCTGGACTGGCTGGCGCGTCACCAGTCCGAAGACGGCCACTGGGGGCCCGATTGCTTGGGAGCGAACGGCTCGCGTTGTGAAAAAGCACATCCCTGCCAGGGCACGCCGGGCGGGCCCTACGAAGCTGCCCTTACCGGGTTGCCGATCCTGGCCTTTCAGGCCGGAGGAAACTATTACGACAACGGTAAGCAGTATTCGGAGAACGTTCGCCGCGGACTCGACTGGCTCGTCGAACGTCAAGGACCGAACGGCGAGATCGTCGGCTCAGCCAACCAATTGGCAAAAAGGCCGGGCGAGGCGACGCACTACGATCAGCATTACATGTACGAACACGCCATCGCCACCTTCGCTCTGGCCGAAGCCTGCGCGTTGGCCGTCGCACTCCAGCGTCACCCCGACGAAAAATACCAGGCTGCGGCGATCAAGGCCGTCGAGTTCATTGAAAGCCAGCAGCACAACGACGGCGGCTGGCGATACACGCCCGAAAAAGCCTATCCCAGCGATGCCTCGGTCTCGGGCTGGGCCATGCTGGCCCTGAAAACCGCCAAGGAAGCAGACCTGCCCGTCGAGGATACCACGCTGACTCGCATGACGGACTTTTTCGAGCGTCTGGCCGATCCGCTCACGGGCCGCACGCACTATCAGGGCGCTTCTTACATCACGCATGCCACCACCGGTGTGGGCATGATGGTCGACGAGTTTGTGAAGCACCAGGCCGACTCCGACTTCGTACACTTGGGCGCCTCTTTTTTGGCGGATCAGGCCGAGACGGAGTGGGGCACAGCCAACAAGCGGCAGGGCGATTTTTATCTCTGGTACAACTGCACCCTGGCCATGTTCATGGCCGGAGGCAACGATTGGGACCGTTGGAACAACGTCATCCGCGACTACGTGATCTCGCTCGAAGTCCACGGCGACGGCTGCGACCGCGGAAGCTGGCAGCCGAACGACCACTGGGGCGCCACGGGCGGACGGATCTACACGACCGCGCTGGGCGTCTTGACGCTCGAAGTCTATTACCGTTTCGCCCGCGAAAAAGCCGCCGGCGCCGAGGAGAAGGGAAAATGAGCCTGGCCCCGGCCCCAGCGGAAGAAGTCAAAATGCAAAATGAAAAATGCAAAACGCAAAATGACGCAAGCGGACGTGCGATCGTGCGGCGCCTCCAATGTCTGATTTTGCATTTTGCATTTTGCATTTTGCACTTTGCATTGACGGCCTCACTCTCACTTGCCGAGAAACCTGAAATCGTCGATGGCACGAAGTACCAGCCGCTGGCGGTGGGTCGCGAGATGAAGTATGAAGTCACCGTTACGCCGCCGGTCGGCAGAGCGCGCAAAGCGACGGCTACCAACGAGACGCCGGAGCAGACCGTGTTGAACGGCAAGACCTACTTCAAGGTGACGACGACGATTACCGGCGTGCCCTTCATACCCGATCAAACGGTTTATTACCGCGTTGCGCCCGAAGGCGTTTTTCAGGTGCTGGGGGGCGATGAGGAGTCGCCCGAGTGGTTGTACTTGCCTGCCAAAATCAAGGTGGGCGACGAATGGGGGGCGGAAACGCCCAGCGGCAAGTTCCGCTTTCAAGCCGTCGGCTTCGAAGATGTCGAAACTCCCAGCGGCAAATACCGGCATTGTTTGAAGCTGAAAGTGACGATGAAAAAGACCCTCCTCACGAACACCGAAGAGCAATGGCTTGCGCCCGGCGTCGGCTCCGTGAAACAGGCCGACAGCAATCCGATCTTTTCCTCGGCCACCGTGCTCGCAGAAGTGAAAACCGGCCAGTGATCTCGTTCAACCGCAGGGCCAACACTAGCACATGAAGAACGCCTCAGGCAGCACAATCATCACGAACGGGCAGCTCGTCGACGGCCATGGCGGGCCGCCGTTGCGCGGCGGGGCCGTCGTCATCACCGACGGACGCATCGTTTTCGCGGGCCGCCAACAAGCGGCACCGGCGCTTCCTGCCGACGGCACGCGCATCGACGCTCGCGGCGGCACGATCATGCCCGGTCTCGTTGAAGCCCATTTTCATCCGACCTATTTCAACGTGGCCCAGCTTGAAGACCTCGACGTGAAGTACCCGGTCGAGTACGTGACGCTGCTGGCGGCGCACAACGCGCGGCTGGCATTGGAGTGCGGTTACACCGCGGCGCGCTCCGGCGGCAGCCTGTTCAACATCGACGTCTGGCTCAAGCGGGCCATCGAAAACGACGTGGCCCTCGGTCCACGATTGGCCGCCAGCGGCCGTGAAATCTGCAGCATGGGCGGGCTGATGGATTGGAACCCCGACTTCCGCAAGATCGGCATGGAAGGACTGGTGCTTTTGGTCAACGGCCCCGAAGAGGCCCGCGCCGCCGTCCGCAAACTGGTGAAAGACGGCGTCGAGTGGGTCAAGACCTATCCCACGGGCGACGCCGCCGCACCCGACCACAACGACCATCACACGCTGTGCATGAACTTCGACGAAATGCAGGCTTGCGTGACGACGGCCCACAACCACGGCCTGAAAGTTACCGGCCATTGCCGCGCTACCGAGGGCATCAAAAACGCGCTGCGGGCAGGTTACGACACGCTGGAGCATGGCACGTTCATGGACGACGAAGCCCTCGACATGCTCCTCTCGCGCAACACGCCGGTGGTGCCCGCCTTGTATTTCGAGCAGGCCAGCATCGAGCGCGGCCCCGAGTTTGGCCTGTCGCAGCGTGTGATCGACGGCCACCAGGAGACGCTCGAAGGCGGTGCGGAAAGCGCGCGGCGCATTTTGAAGCACGGCGGCCGGTTGGGCATGGGAGGCGATTACGGTTTCGCCTGGAACCCGCACGGCGACTACGCCAAGGAGCTGAGTTTTTTCGTCCACTACGTCGGCTTTACTCCGCTGGAAACGATCACCTGTGCCACCCGCACCGGCGCCGAGATCATGGGCCGCGCCGACGAATTCGGCACGCTCGAGCCCGGCAAACTGGCCGACGTGCTCGTGGTCGACGGCGACGTGGTTGCCGACATCCGCCTGCTCGAAGACCGCACCCGCTTCCTCGCCGTTTTGCAAGGCGGCGTGATGAGAGCAGGCAGCTTACTGAGGCGATAAATAACCGTGCGCGAATTACCGGACATCGATCAGGTGGAGCAGTAATGGTGGCTGGTGCAGAGCCGCGAGGCTGACATGATTTCGAGAAAGGCGTTGCCGCGGCGATGCGTGAGGAAACGCGGCCACCGGGGCACCGCTGGCCGCCAGGACGTCTGACGAGGGTGGGTCGAACGCGGCCAGCTTTGCCCCAGCCACCGATGCCGTTCCGCACGGTAACCGCGCACGGCTATTTCGAATTCAGGTAGGAACCGCTTGCATGGACCGATCCGATCAAACTACGCCGCCGAAAGCGCCGATCGAATTGGCGCACGATTTTGATGTCCCAATTCACGTCCGGGGCCCAATTGACCATGGAGCGGCGCTGGAGACGAGTCGCGCGCTCTGCCGCTCGTTCGCAAGCATGTACCCCCAGGCGCCGCCCATGATTGACCCGATTCGCGTTTTGGAAGCTCTCGGCGAGGCACACGTGCAGTTCGTGCTCATGGGCGCTCACGGCATCGGTGGGTGGCTGCAACACGCCCGAGCGACGCGCGACGTCGACGTCGTGGTGCGCCAATCCGATCACAAAAAAGCCGTACGGGCGATGCAGCAGAGCTTTCCCGACCTGGTCGTCGACGAGCAGAGCGTGGTGACTCGCTTTCTCGATCCTGCCACCGGCGAGCCCGTCGTCGATCTCATGCGGCCTGTGGATCTTTATCAGCATGCGTTCGACAACGCCGTAAAGACGGAGTTAGGTCACCGTGTGCCGAACCTGGAGTTGGCCATCGCCTCGAAGTTTCGCGCCTTGGTTTCGCGCAACCGTCCGGAAGAAAAGCAACATGTCGACGCCTCCGACTTGATTCAAATGGTCAAACGGAACCACGAGCAGATTGACCGTGACCGGCTGCGCCAGCTCGGCGAAAGCATCTTTGCCGAAGCCGGCGAGCAATTATTAAAAATGGTCGACGACGTGCTGGCAGGCCGGCGCCTGAGAATCTAAATTACTGACAGCATAAATGTGAAAAGCTTGCCTACACTCCGTGCCTATCGCCAGCCATACTACTAACGCCTCGATTACTTTGTGTCGCGCGAAATTTCATGCCGCGGAACTGCTCAGACGCCGGCGGAACAAGTCAAAATGCAAAATGCAAAATGCAAAACGCAAAATGGCACGATGGCGGCGGCCGCACGATGGCGCATCCGCTTGCGCCATTTTTCGTTTTGCATTTCGCATTAGCGGCCGGCTAAATGGTTGATTATTGGTTGCGGCCAACGGCCGCGCTCGGATTCTTTGGCTTTCGTTTCATGGAGGCACCATATTTGCAAGGCTGCGCGACTTCGATCCAGGCGTGCGGTCAGGAAGGCAGGCAGCGACCTCTTTCTCTAACTAAGTTAGGACGACGGACCCATGAGCGATTCTCTGGGCGATTTACGGGAATTGGCGGCCCAACTACGCGTCGATAGCATTCGCTCGACGACCGCTGCCGGTTCGGGACACCCCACCTCGTCGATGTCGGCCGCCGACGTGATGGCGGTCTTGATGGCCAAGTATTTGCGCTACGATTGGTCAAATCCCCACCACCCGAACAACGACCGGCTCATTTTCAGCAAAGGGCACGCTTGCCCGTTGCTTTATTCCATGTTCAAGGCCGCCGGCGCCATCACCGACGCCGAGCTTTTGACCTTGCGCAAGTTCGGCAGCCGACTGGAGGGACACCCCAACCCGCGCGTCTTGCCGTGGGTCGACGTGGCCACCGGCTCGCTGGGTCAGGGCCTGGCGATCGGCGTGGGGATGGCGCTCAACGCCGAGTACGTCGATAAGCTGCCGTATCACGTCTGGGTGCTGCTGGGCGACAGCGAGATGGCCGAAGGCTCCTGCTGGGAAGCCTTCGACAAAGCGTCGTACTACAAGCTTAAGCAGCTCGTTGCCATCATCGACATGAACCGGCTCGGGCAACGGGGCGAGACCGACCTCGGCTGGAACGGCGCCGCTTACGCCGAGCGGGCGCGCAGTTTCGGCTGGCACGCGATCGAGCTCGACGGTCACAATCTGGCGGCCATCGATCGCGCGTTCGGTGAGGCCTTCAGTCAAAAAGACCGGCCGACGTGCCTGGTGGCCAAGACCGAGAAAGGGCATGGGTTCTCGGTGGTGGCCAACAAAGACGGTTGGCACGGCAAGGCGCTCGACACCGAAATGGCCAAGGCCGCCATCAAAGAGCTGGGAGGCGAGCGCCAGCGCACATTCCCCACCAAAAAGCCGGAAGATCGCCAGCCGGCCGCGGCGCAGCCAGCCCAACCGTTGAAGCTCAAGCGCTTCGAGGTCGGCGGCAAGGAAGCGACCCGCAAAGCCTATGGCGATGCGCTGGTGGCCCTTGGGGCGCATCGCCCCGAAGTGGTCGTTATGGACGGCGAGGTATCGAACTCGACGCATGCCGACGAATTTCATAAGGCGTACCCCGGCCGGTTCTTTGAGATGTTCATCGCCGAGCAGCAGCTTTTGGGGGCGGCGGTCGGCTTCAGCGTGCTGGGCAAGAAGGCTTACGCTTCGACGTTCGCGGCCTTTTTCACGCGCGCCTACGATCAAATCCGCATGGCGGCCATCTCGAACGCCAAGGTCCATCTGAGCGGATCGCACGCCGGAGTCAGCATTGGCGAAGATGGTCCTTCGCAAATGGCGCTGGAAGACCTGGCCATGATGCGGGCCGTCTGTGACAGCACGGTACTCTATCCTTGCGACGCCAACCAGACGGGCATTCTGGTCAGCGCGATGGCCGATTTGCCCGGCATTTCGTACATCCGCACGACGCGTGAGAAAACGCAGGTCATCTATTCGCCCGACGAAAGTTTTCCGGTGGGCGGCAGCAAAGTGGTGCGGCATAGCGACGGCGACCAGGTGGCGGTGGTTGGCGCCGGCGTGACCTTGCACGAAGCGCTTAAAGCCCACGAGCTGCTCGAACGCGAGAAGATTCGCATTCGCGTGATCGACGCCTATTCAGTCAAGCCGATCGACGCCAAGACGCTGCGCGAAGCCGCCCGCGCCACGCAAGGCCGGCTCGTGGTGGTCGAAGACCACTGGTTTGAAGGCGGACTGGGCGACGCCGTACTCGACGCCTTCACGGGCACCGACGGACCTTTGCCGCGCGTCGTCAAGCTCGCCGTGCGCAAGATGCCCTGCTCCGGTTCGGCAGAAGAGCTGCGCGACGCGGCCGGCATCGACGCCAGGCACATCGTCGCC
Source organism: Pirellulales bacterium (assembly GCA_035694685.1). Taxonomy (GTDB): domain Bacteria; phylum Planctomycetota; class Planctomycetia; order Pirellulales; family JAICIG01; genus DASSFG01. Next base: position 11,778 of record DASSFG010000059.1, on the reverse strand, counting down.
GCGGTCAAGTCACTGCTGCGATAGCGTTGGCGTCCGCGTTCCTCACGACTCCGACCCCTGCCAGCTTGCCTGGCAGGTGAAGAAGCTTGGCGAGCTAAGGGCGCCGAACTGCGTCCATGTTATATTCGCTGAACGTCCCGGCATAATAACTTGGCTCCCGGTATCGCACTTGCCCCAGGGCGTACGCCAGGTTGGCCCATTCCGCACTGTCGGGTCCTTTGCGTCAGATTTGCGATCGCTTTTGCGTCATTTTGCAGACGCACGAGAATGGCACCATTGCCTTAAACCATTTCCGTAAAACACGTTATGGCACAATGCTGCCCATCGGCTTTTGCGTCGTTTTGCGTCATTTTTGCTATTTCGGAAAGCCCCTCATTGACGGCCCGCAACTGCTGCTCGTCGAGTTCGCCGGCCAACTTCACCAAGGCGGCGAAGGACGCCACCAAGGCTTTCATCGGCGCGACCACTTCGTCTTCAGCAAGCCGGAGTGGAGGTCGTGCTGCAGGCGGCAGAACTCGATATCGTCGAGTAACTTCGTGTCAAACTCATGGATCGGCTTTGGATGCAGAATGCCGAGCTTTCTCCACGGAATAACACCGAAACCCCCGATTAGCAGTCCGGAAAGCGGACTTCTGCGACTTTGGATCGCCTGATTCGCCGCATACAGGAAGGCGGCATTTTGCAGATCGGTCACGAAATTCGTCTTCTCCGACTCGCCCCTTTGAGAGGGATCAACCTTCCAACCGATTCCGACATCGCCCGTCAAAATGCCGCTGAGGAGCACCTTTTTAACGCAAGCAGTCGAGACCATTGAATGAAACGTGCCGATTGCCAACAAACACGGCGCACCAAGGTTTGCGCATTGTTTGACCTTGTTCTGGCACTCGGCATTGACCGCTCGATTGAATCCCCATATGTCAAAAGGGTGAAGTCTGCGGTCGGGCAACGTCGCTGACAGCGCCGTCTTCTTCGATGCGGTTGCGGTCAAAACACACGTAACTTCGACATAGAATTCTTGCCCGTCCTTCTTGCAGCGATAGTCGGGTCTTTGAGCCGCGCCGGTAAGCTCCTCGTTCGGCTCAACTTCGATGACTCGGTCGGCGAGGACTTTCCAGAACGTCGCTTCGCAAATGGCCGCGTGCGGCGATGAACGATACGTCTTTTCCCAGTTCCGCATGTGTTGCGGATCAAAGTTGGAAAGCCACTTACGGTATCGTCGCTCGAGTGCGGGATTACACCGAGGTGGCCGTGGTTGGGCTTGCGTCACCATGGTTTTCTACTCCTTTCTTCGGGCCAGGCTATCCTGTGCCACGATCATTATAGGCGGTGGGCGTCGCTAAATAAGAGCCACGAGCCCCTGACAGGTTCGCATGGTGCGATTCGACGCGGTCGCTCAGCGCGCACGGAGCGTCATACAAACTCAACCCAGCTCGCGCCAACAAACTCGACATCGTCTTGCCAGTCCCAAACTGCGTCAAGACTTTCGAGGTGCTGCTTGGCGATTTCAAAAGACCGATCAACATCACTGGGTAGGCAGTCGGCGACGGCCTCCGACTCCGCGCTGGCGATCGCTGCGGCAGCGGCTAGCCTGTCGATCTGCCCTCTCGAATCGACGAACACTGGCTCGAAGCGGAACAGGCACTCGTCGTCTCCTTCCCGCGAAACGCGTTGGCGGACCACAAACGCGAAGAGCCAACCCGACTGGCCGGCGAGCGATTCCTGGCGGATGCGTCGCGCACTGGCCAGACCGCCAAAGTCGTAGGAGCCGACGTATGCCAGCATCGCGTTCACAAACGGGTGGCCCAGAGCCAGGAATTCGGCGTCGCTCCGCTTGATGGCCAGCTCGCGCTCGAATGTCGCCCCGCGGTACCGATCGCGCAGCTTATACCGCGCGAGGACGTCGGGTACGAGAAACTCCACAAACGGCGCCTTTCGCTGCAACTGCCGCCGATGCACAGCCAGAAACTTCTCAGTAAAGCGTTCCAGGTCCGAAAGTGTCAGATCGGTGGCCAACTCCCGCTGATAATTGTCAAACGAGTAACTTGAGGCATCGCGAAACAGGCTCTGGGTGGCGATTTCATAAGCCTTTCGGGCACGCTTCACGGCCTCAGCAATCTCTTCCTTCGTCTGTTTGTTCAGGTCGCCCTCAACCATGGCTCGTTGATAGATCTTGGCCGGGTCGATTTCGCTTTCGAGCTGCCCATTGAGCGTCCCCTTGATGTCCTCCGGGTTCTCGCCCGTTACCTTGGCAATGGCCTCGGCGGCGCGAGTGACGCGGTCTTCAAAGTATTCCTGAACGGTGTCTTCGATCGTGCCGGCGTTGAAGAAATTGTAGACTTGCACCACCTTGGTCTGTCCGAAGCGGTACACGCGCCCCACACGCTGCTCGACGCGCATCGGGTTCCACGGCAGATCGAAGTTGATGCAGATATGGCAGAACTGCAGGTTGATTCCCTCGCCGCCGGCTTCGGTTGATACGAGAAACCGCACGCCGGGATGATCGCGGAACAGCCGCTGGCTCGTGCGCTTGGTGCTTGGCGCGACGAGCGCGCCCTCTTGCGCAAAGGGCGACCAGATGGCGTCGATCTCCTGGTCAGTCTCCTCACGGCGCTCCAGTTTCATGCCCCCGTGGATGACGACGGCCGAGCCTTTGCCATACTTGGCTTCCAACTGCTCCACGAGATACCGCTGCGTTTGCCGATACTCGGTAAAAATCAGCACCTTCTCTCCGTCGCCCTGGCGACTTTCAGACGCAATGTGGTCGATGAGCTGCAATAGCTCGTGCAGCTTTTTATCTTCGCGAACGCGCATGCGGATGAGCTTTTCGAGTTTTTCTGCTTCTTGCTCCATGACCTCGCGATCGTCCAGTAGGACCGCGGCTTCGTCCTGCTCGCCCTCGAAGCGCTCGTCGAAGAGCTCCGGTTCCGGCTCGTCTTCCGGCGGCAGTTCGGCGATTTCACCGCGCAACCGCTTGAGCCGCGTCTCCAAGGCCGATTTGATCGCCGCCGTCGAGCTGGCGTTAAGCTTCTGAAACGTGGTCAGCAGGAACCCCGCCGCTCGACGGCGCGCCGGATCGTTGAGGCGCTCAAGCATCTTGTAACCGACTTGGATGTAACCGGCGACGGCCTTGTAAAAACGCGCTTCGTCGTCGTACATCTTGAACGGCATGCGGTGCGTCTGGCGACCCCGAAAAACCTTTCTCCCCTCGGCGTCGGTCACGTCTTTCTTGGGCGTGCGGATAACCAACTCGGTGAAACGTGTGCCATTGCCGGAGAAAAGGTTCAGCTCCTCCAGCCCCGAGAAGTCGATATCTTCCTCCAAGAGGTGCAGCAGGTGCTTGAAGCGCGAATGGTTTTCTTCCCCTTGATGCGGCGTGGCGGTCAGCAGCAACAGCGCGTTGCTATAGCACTGGTTCTTCAGCTCCTCGGCCAGCCGATAGTTTTGCGTTTTCTCGATCTTCTGCGATCCCCAATCCGTAGCGCTCAGGCGGTGGGCCTCGTCGAAGATGATCAGGTCCCACTTGCGATTCTCCATCAGGATACGTTTATGCTGCGCGCGCTTGAGGCGATCGATCGAAGCAATGGCCTTGGCCTGAACGTCCCACACGAGCGGGTTTACGGCCAGGAAGTCGCGCCCAAAAATCTGAAACAGCACGCCGAACTTTTCCTGCAATTCTTCCTGCCATTGCGTGGTCAGGCCGGCGGGCGTGACGATCAAGGTGCGGTTGGCCTGGCCGCGCTGATCGAGAGCTTGCCAAATCATGCCCGCCTCGATCGTTTTGCCCAACCCGACTTCATCGGCGAGCAGGAACCGGCGGCGTGGGCTGGCAATAACGCGATGCGCGGCGAAGATCTGGTGCGGCAGGATCTCGGTGCGCGCGTTCGAGAGTTGCCCTCCCACGTTGCCGGTCAGAAATCGCGCCGCCAGCACCTTCAGCTCAAAGCGCCACGGCTCGTCCCATTGGCGCCGTCGCGCGCGCTCGAGTGGCGAATCGACGCGCTGCATTTCGGTCAATCGCAGCAGTTTGTTTTCTGAGCGATACGGCGGCTCCATGAAGACCGAAGGGTTAAACTCGACCTTCGCATAGCCCTCCTTGATCTTCTGGATTCGCCCCACGCCAAGCTCGACATAAAGGTCATTCGTGCTGCGCACGAAGTCTCCTGAATTGAAATGCTCAGAGCGCGCACCAACAATCTCGCGGGAATCGACTTGGCTCATAGTTCTTCATCCTCGTCGGGGGAAGATGACCCTTGGCCAAAGCCAAGATCGGCTAAGGCTACGTGGATCGCTCTCATCTCGCGCTGGCTTATATTCCAAATCTTCTGAACCACATCATCCAATTGTGCCTCGTAAGATGCCAGCGCGCGGCGATCATCGCGCGCGACGGCAGCGTGGCATTGCCGCGATAGATCTACGACTTCCGCGTGAGCATCATTGGATTCATCGAACCGAGGTAATCTAAGTCGCGAAATATCGCTAGCTTGGTAGTCGGCGGTCTGGACCCACGTCGCCGTCGAATACAGATATAGCACCGCTGGCCCTGAGTTTAAGAGTCCGCATAGGAAGTGAGCGTCGGTCGCAGAACTACAGTCGATGAAGCGCAGCTTTGTGTCCGCGATCGCGGGCTTCGATGATTCGTCAGGAACAGCGCACTGAAAAAAGTCCGTCAGCTCTTTGAAAAGTACACGGTGCGGCGACAGCGAATAGGGGCCAATGTTGTAAATCGTCCAGAAGGGATCTTTGGTTACGTCAAAATATTTTAGATAGCCCGGACGACCGCTTAGCAGCTCTTTGAAGTTCCGCAAATATTGGTAACTCAGGGGATACCGTCGCTTCATGATAGCCTCAGAGATGCCGGTGCGGGTTTCTGGATCCTGAGTCAGTAGAATCTGCGTCGAAGGTTTACTCGACCAACGATGCACGTCGCGACCACGCAACAGCGGGTAAATCAAAGCATCCTCGATGACGGTGTCGATGCGGTCGACTTTGATTTTGCCGACATCGTGCCAATTCGCGATGCGGGAATGGTCTTTCCGCGCTGGAACGACCGATTCAAGCCAGAAAACGCCATTCATCCATGTGCAGACGCCTGCGTGCGCTTTCACTTCGGACGCACCCATGACCTTCTTTAGACCCGGAATGGCATCAGCCGCGGCCGTGAGCCACGCGGAGCCTAGTTCTTGATCTTGCATTGGAAGTGCGCCTAGCTTTTTTCGATCCACTTGTGGACCAATGGCGGTGAAATCGGCCCGCTCATCGACCGCGTTACCCTCTTTAAGTCGCCATATTTCGTAGGGCACGGGCCATTCGGTCGGCGATCCTGATACTCTGCAAACGAATGATGCTGTCCGATTTGTAGCACCTTCGAAGGGATGCAAGTCAGTCATGTCGATGACGCTTACGGGCACGATGTGAACTTTTTCGCCCCGCCGCTGGAAGGTAAAACGGCGAAAGCCCTCGCCGGCTGCTCGTGTCTTAAACAACGATTGGGTCACGACGAACCCAAGCTCGCCGCCATCCTCCAAATAGACGTCGAGGCAAAGGTAAACGAACAGCATCGAAAGATCCTTCTTGCCGCCGCCAAGCCGTGCAGCGTGCCCGCGCAGACTGAAGAGGCCGTAGCGTTCCCAAAGCGGCTTCGTCGCTTCCCGGTATTCACTGGGCAAACTTTCCCAGTTAACCCAAGGTGGATTTCCCGCGACGTAGTCAACCTTGCCAATGAAGAGAGGCGCGAACGCGTTCTTGATGATCCGCGCCCAGACGCCGTTTTTATTGGCCTTGTCGAGCTTGACCAACTCGCGATAAAGGCCGGTGTGCAACGAATCAGCCGTGACGGGCAACCCTTCCTCGGTGCAACGGGCCACGAACTCTTTCGCTGAGTATCCATTGCGAACGCAGAACTCGAGCTGCTCGGCATAGCGGGCGATGTCGTCCCGCGTGCGGGCAACTTCGGTCGGTATGAGAAACGTCGCGGCCGCTGTCTTGAGCTCGCGGGCCTTGCCGAGCTTTTCGCCCGCAAACAACCCGCCATATTCCGACGGCGTGACGATCGAGTCGCAAAGGTAGATTGGGATCTCGATCTTGTCGGCGTGAGTCACCAGGTCGCGAATCGCAATCAAGTAGTTCGTCCGCGCGGCCATCACCGCCAGCGGGTTGAGATCGAAGCCGACGACGTTTGCCAGGATCTTTTGAACTAGCTCGCTCTCGCCGTAGCGGCACTTCTCGCGGTGCTGGTCGAACCAGCCGCGGATGCGGTTGATGGCCATCACCAAGAACGTCCCCGAACCGCAGGCGGGGTCGAGCAGCCGCTTCTCGGGATCACCCTCGTAGCCGAGCTCGTTGAGCACGTGTTCGGCCAGCCAGTCGGGCGTGTAGTACTCGCCCAGGTCGTGCCGGACGCTCTTGGGGAACAACTGCTGGTAGAGCTGCTTTAGCAGGTCACGGCTTTCAGCCGGGTTTTCGGAAAACGTACCGGGGTTGTAGTCGTCGAGCCGTGCCACCATATTGCGCACCAGCTTTTCGATCGGTTCGCTCCACACCGTGGTGTACCAGGCGAAGAGGTCGCCTTCGAGAAAATTGGTGATATTCAGATGGCGGAAGATGCCGCCTGCCTCAAGTTCTTCCAATTCTCGCAGCAGCTTGGCACTGGTCGGGGCTTCCATCATCCGTCTCGGCGGCGCGGGGAGACGGTGAAAGAAGGCGACGATTTCTGCCGCCAGAAGCTTCATGAAGATCGCGTAATACGTATGGACGGCAAAGAGCAATTCTGCTGACCGCAATCCTTTTGCCGGCACGCCGTAGGAGCTGGCCAGCTTTTTGATCTTGGCCGACGGGTTTTCCACGTCATAGCCGCAAACCTCGCCGAAGAGGATTTTCCACTGGTTGAAAAACGTCTGAGCCTTGGGGTGATCGGTCTCTTTGATGGCGTCATAGAGCGCCCGGATGCCGTCTTGCGCCACCGGGGCTTCTGAGCCGAAGTCACCGGCGAGATAGTCGGCGGAAAAGGGCTTTCCCTTGCGGCCCAGGTTGAGCAAGGCCCAGAGGAAGCGCTCGACGGAGTACTTTGTGACTTCGACCGGCTCCTGCACCTGCCACTTGTCGTCACGGAAGCGGACAAAGACGAAGTGGTTGCCGTCGAGACCGACGCCGAAAAGCGTGTTGAGGGGCTGTCGCTGCTCGCTGCGCAAGGCATAAAAGCGACGTTGGATCTGCTCGACGACTTTTTTCGTGCCCGGTGAATCGGCCCGCGGACCGATCCGCGCCGCCGGATCGGAAGGGTTTTTATATTCGATGATGACGCGCGAATAGAGCGAGTCGATGCGGCCCTTTGCGATGGTGAATTCGTGTTGTCCTTCGAGCTCCACGCCCACCTCCTTTTCGACGAAGGCGAGCTGTCGCTCGACTGCGATACGGATTTCCTCTTCGGTGTCGGCCGTGGCAGCAACGGCCCGGATCTGATCGGCGAAATCCGCCGCCTTTCTCGCTACCTGCTCATCGAGAGATTCAAGACGTGGCATCGTCGGCCGTGTGTGGGTGTAGGGCAACGGAGCGGCGGCGCCTGCGCGGCGCACCGCATTCGCTAAATGCGTGATTCTACTGCATTGAGCTGCGTTGCTCCACCTTCGGCTGTGCGATTACCCTCATCGCCTCGCGCGGGGACAGGTTTTTCGCGGCGCCGGCAGCCTAATGCGCATCCCAGTCGTAGCGGGCGCACACGGGCAACGGCAGTGCCCCGCGACGGATAAAATCGGCATCGCCCGGCCGACGCTTGGCCATGCGGCCCGCCGCCTGATCGGCGGCAATCTCCCGCGCGGCGAGCTCGTAGCGGTTCGCGCGTGCCGCAAGAAGATAATGCCCAGCACGCGCATGAAATAATCGCTGGAGGTCAGCTTGGCGTTGGCGCGAAGCTGGTCGGCCGCTTCCCAGAGATCGGCATCGAGCTTTTCAATATCATCCTTCAACCCCGCATCCTTGAATACAGTGCCGTACATGGCGCTCATTTTCCTTCCCAGGCCGGAACACTCTGCAGTACGTACCGAGGCTTGCCGCTGCCGACTTGCGTGGCCATCACGGCAATTTCAGTCGGCTGGTGCAGATGGCGGTTGATTGCGTCGGGATCGCCCACGGCCGGACCAATCTTGCCGCGAATCACTTCACCCTCGGTGGAAAGCTTGAATTCAAAGCGCCGCGCCTCGGGCAGCACGCCGAGAAATTCCCCGCGCAGCGTCTTTCGTTCCTCTCGCAGGTTTTCGCGACTCAATCGCGCCACGGCGCGGCGCACCTCGCCGACATCGCGGAAACGCGAGGACCGCTCATTGAACTCCAACGCGCAAACGGCTTCGCTCGCTGCAAGCAGTTCCAAAAATTCGCGGACGGCCGCAACCGCGCGAGGATCGGCCGCGGCGGCCGAATCGGCCAGGTCGTCATCCGTCCCTCGAGTGCCTTCCAATAAGCCCTGAACGATTTGCAGGGCCTGGCCCGTGGGACTTTCCTCACCGAAATCCAGCACGCTCGGGCGATACTCCTCAAACTCGAAGCCGAACGATCCGACGGCTGTGCTCGTGATCAACAATTGGCTCTCCGCACGATTTGGGACCGGCCCCATAGCGGCCAAAGGCGCCGCCAGCCCGGCCACAACCTTGGCCACGGCGTCGGTGAATCGGTTGGCCGCTTGGCTGCCAAAGTCGGCAAAAATCCCTCGGCGGTCCAGCACCGGCCGGCCGCCAAACGTCAGCACCGCGCGCGCAGGCCCGCGCCCCGGCGCCCCGCCCGACGCCAGCCGCTCGTCAACTTCTTCCAACCGGGCCTCCAAGCCCGACCGATCGAGCACATTCTCTGGCGGTATACCGGCTAACATGCGCCGCAGGGCCGTCTGTTCGCTGCGAAGCTGGTTGTGTTCCTGAATGTTCATGGCGTAGCTCCCATCGGCGGTGCCTCCAAATAGCCGGCAGCCGTACCGTCTTCGTCCGAGGCTAGGTCGATTGCTAGGTAGCCCTTCCACCGCGCATCCCGCCGGTGCGACCACATGCTATACCAGTAAGTGCCTCTTTCAATAAGCCGCTCCGACGGCGTAGCCAAGTCCACCAGATAGGCATCAATATTATAGACAATTTTGAAGGCCAAGCGTTCATCCTTCGTTCGCGGGAATAGGTCGGGGTTTCGCGCTTGGATTTCAAGTTGCGTCGTCCCGGCGGGCAGGTGAAAAAAGGTCACCAGGTCCAGGTCGTTTGGGGCGCGATCTTCCAGCATCTCGACATGCTCCAGAAAGCTGCCATCCAGCCACTGGAAACCCTGCGTCAGGCCCACCGCGTGCAGTCCACCTCTGTAGCGCAGCAACCCGTCGAGAATTGCGTGCCGCTGAGGCGATGTATTGAACCGCAGCACCAACTCCGACAAAGAAACAAGATAAGGTGATCGCTCTGGGCTCGCGGGCTGTGTCGCGTCGATCGGCGGCAAAATGCCCGTCGCGGTCCAGGACGGTATGGCGACTCGCGACATCAATCAGTCCCTAAATGTGCGATCGAAGTACATCGCAATACACGCGAGCCGACGGGCATCAAAGGCAGCGCAAGTGAGGCTAGTTTGGCAAGAAGCTGGTCGGCCGCTTCAATCAGGTCGGGTTCCAGCGTTTCGGTATCTTTGAACACGCTGCCGTTCATGACGCTTTCTTGCCAGCAGGGCGCTGCAACGCCCTTCGCGCTTGATCGAATGCCCCGCATCGTACACTGGCGACGCTCAGCAATCCACTCGCCAGGCGGCGCATTGCCGAAGTGACGTTGCCAACCCTCGCGGCACGCGCCTGGAACTTTCGGCGCGGGGTGGGGGTATGAAGAGCGGGCAGTGGATGGTGGATGGGCGGCAGTAGCAGCGGCGAGTGCCGTCATCCTTGGCAGTCTTGCGAAAGCTTGGCAGTTTTGCTCGTCCTTCGTAGTGGTCGGCTCGGTCGGAGACCGGCCACAACGGTTTGCAAGTGTTGGCAGTCTTGCGAAAGCTTGGCAGTCTTGGTCGCCATCGACAGGCTCCACTTCGTTCGGTGCCGGAATGAGTTGCTCATGAGGTAAGTGATATTTTGTTCATTACAGGCATGCCGATTGCTATACGACAATGATGCGCCGTATTCAGGCCAAATTGGCAGGCGGTGGGGGGATGGTGAGGGGCTAAATGTCGTGGGGCGATCGGTGTGGTCGATCCGGTGGCTGCGAAACGTGGCCGTCTTGCCCCGGGTTGGCAGTCTTGCTGGTATCGGCCGAGCGGCGACCGCAGAAAATCTGGTTCGATTCAGGCGGTTTTCGGGTAGCGCCTGCACTGGGCTTGTCCCAGTGTGGCGTCGATTGTTTGGCTAACTGGCAAGCGGCACCTTCTCCTCTCCTCCGCCGAGCTTGTCTCGGTGGAACGCACGACTCGACGGCGACGCCTCAAGATCATGCGCTCACTGGGATGAACCCAGCGGGGGCGACGACAGCCCAGTCACTCGGCATTTTAGCCTGTCAATCATGGCACGACGGGGACAAGCCCCGATCGGGGCCGCGTTGCCTCCCTCCGCGCCGCTCACATTTGAACCACGCCGAAAATCTACTGCGGGTGAAAAACTTTGGCCCGTCGATGGATAGTGACCAATAGAGGCCAGCGTGCGGCGAGGCGACCGGATCTTCGGGTCGGGGCTGTTGGTCGAGCAGACGCCGAGCGTGAACGCGCGGCGACCGATCTTTGACAACTTGGTTCGGTTCAAAAGTCGCTCCTCACTAGTGCTTTGTCAAGGCTAAGTTTTCGGGTTCAAGCAACGAAATGGGTTCTGTAGGGAACGCACTCCGTGGCGTTCCGTGAACCACCAATTGACGATCCACCAGTGCGCGACGGAACTACAGACGCCAACCCGAACATCTAGCTTTGACAAAGCACTAGGTGCCTGATTGGAAGCAGTGTTAAGAGCGACGTGACGGAGTACCGGTGGCCTCTTCTCCTGTCGCCTTGGGGAGCAGTGGAACGCCTTACTGCCGGTGGATGCAAGGCGGCCCTTGTGCAGCCGCTCGCAACCCTGCAACGCCGCGTCGTACACGATCTTGGCGACCCGCATCGCCGCGACCAGCAACTACAAGGAGCACGCGCGGATCAGAAATCGCAAACTCTTTCTGCACCACGGGTTACGAAACAGCTAATCGGCGGGCATCTTGCCAATTGCGCAGCGCGCTGCGCCTTTGACGCTGCCTCTCGAATCCCGGTGACAGCCGGCGTGGCGCCCCGGCCGGCGAGCGAAACGGCTTTGGTGGCAAAGGCGCAGCGCGCGGCGCCTTTGCCGTGTCTCTCAAAGCGCGCGGCGACAGGCGGCGTGCGACGCGCATGTCGCCTCGGTCGGCGAAAACCGGAAGCAGGAGAACGCTAAACGACGCTGATCTCAGCGCGCTTGAAGTCTCCCGTCAGTGGCGAATTGGAAGTTGAGTTCCAACGGAAAGCGGCTCCGCCGCAAAGGGAAAGCGGTGATAAATCACCGCACTCCAAAACTACTTGCCGCCCTTTTTGCGCGGGGGCGATTTTTTCTTGGTGGGGCGCTTGGGCGCGGGTTCGCCATTGCTGGCGGCGGCGCGACGCGCGGCGGGACCGCGGCGGGCGGGCCGTTTGGCCGGGCCGCGAGCGGCTCGCTCCGCCAGCAACTCGACCGCGCGCTCCGTCGTCAGCTCGTCGGGAGTCATGCCCCGGGGTAAAGAAGCGTTCGTCGTGCCATCGGTCACGTACAAACCGTAGCGGCCCTCGAAAAGCTGAATCGCCTGCTTGGTTGCCGGC